>NZ_BMOF01000013.1 GCF_014646935.1 Calditerricola satsumensis
GGAAATGGCTCTCTGACTTTTTTCAGAGAGTCCTTTTTACACAAGAATACGGACTCAACTTCCGACAATGCGCAAAGCCTCCAGAATTTCTGCGTCGCCAATCTTTCCTTGAATCGACGCGAGGATCTTGAGGTTTTCGTACGCGGAAAGGGATCCGATAAACCCGGGTTTTTCAATCAACGCGCCGAGGTGCGGGGGAAAACGTCTTTCGCGAACCACCGCAAAATTGCCAACCCAGATCTCGCCTTGTTGGGGAATGATCAGACCGGCAATGCACTTGAACAGCATGCTTTTTCCCGACCCATTGCGGCCGACGATGCCGACCACCTCACCGGGGTAGGCTTCGAATGAGACATTCTTCAGGATCGGTTCGTTTTTCAAGGTGAGGGAAATCGCGTCGACTTTTAGAAAAGGGGATGTCACTGGTACTCACTCCCTCGTCTTGTGATTGTTGTGGGGGTTGTTTTCCCGATCATCATCCCGATCATGAGAACAAGTAGCCCGGTGACAATGGCCAAGGAGGCAATCCCCGCCTGTTCACCGATCAGGAAGTATTGGAGCGTGTTGGGCCAACCCACCCCATCCAGCAGCAGGTTGAGCACATGGTACGACAGCGTGCAGGTAAACGCGTAAGCCGTTTTTGCTCCCAGCAGCGTCGCGATGAGAAAGATAAGAGATAAATGGGTACTGTACAGGAGCAGAAAGGCGATCAGCAAAAGAACGGAAATCGCCTCATCTGGATAGGAGGCGAGCAGAAAAGGGAGGGGGGCCAACCCGTATACGACCGCGTTGAGAAGCAAGACGAACCGAATTTTTTGCCCGATCCACGATTGGAAGGAAGCGTGGCGCCATGCTTCGAGGGCGAATCGGTCGTTTACCTCGGTACTCCAGTAGGCTCCGACCCCAATAAGCCCGATGGCCATAAGCCAGGTCCAAAACAGGACGAGCACACTGCTGAAAGCGGTGGACACACTGGACAGCCAGCTTTCCCGGAGGACGGGGGAAGGACTGAAAAAACGAAAATACGGCACCCAGCATGTCAGAAGCTGAAGCCCCAAGACGGCTCCCAACAGGATGCGGTGTTTCAGCAAATCGGTTGCCACGTCATCACCCCAGAATGGCCCTTTTGGTTTTCATCTGACCCAGAAGGAAGGACAAGACAAGAGTCGGGACGAGGTACAGGAACGAGACGGCAAAAGGAAACGCAGACGAGCGAATTTGCAAAAGCAGATGCGCCTGCGGCGAGAGAAACGTCAGGACGGGGGGAACCATTCCTGCAGGCGTCTGGGCGATGATCCAATACATTGCGACAAGGATAAGGGTGACGGCTGGTCGCTGAAAGATCTGCGCGAACACCGCACTCAGTACACCGACGAGCACAAAGCTTGCGAAGAACAACAGCACTTGAAGGACGAGCACCGACAACGGGTTGTGGGTTTGGTACAGGTATGCATTGGCCACGCGATAATCCGGGCGTTCGGCCGGGTTGGTGGAGGACTTGGCCAAATGTGCGTATGCGTCACTCCATTCAAACGCAACCGGGTACTGAAGCGCTGTCACGGCCAGGGCGATGAGGAAGGCCGTACTGAGGAAAACGATGGTGATTTGCACGATGGCCAGGACCTTTGCGATCCAGAGATTGGATCGATGGGAAGCGCGATAAGCAATGAGCCGCTCCAAGTCTTTGATATAAAACAAAGGAGAAACGATGATGAGGAAAGGGACAAACAATCCAAAGGTGGTATAGAGCGGGTTGTCAAAGATATGGAACATCACCTCCAGCAGATTCAATCGCAGCCCGCTGTGTTGGAGCCTTGTTGCTTCATCCATGCTTGTGAGTACGGTATAGCCGATTGCTCCGCCCATGGCAAAGAGCGTGGCGGGATTCCGTAGGGCGAGCTTGGCGTAGAAGCGAGCCAGGGCATACGCGGAACGGTTCACCTTACTCCTCCTTTGCCCGGAAAAATCGGATGTAGACAAACAGGCTGATGGACCACACGACCAGGTATTGCAGGGCAACGGTGGCCGGGGTGGCGAACGTGTTGTTGCTGGGTCGCCACATGACGGAGGGTTCAAGATACCCCAGTCCAAAAAGGCCGAAAAGGAAGCCGAGGATGATATAAATGGCAAAGGGGATGACGTTGGCATAA
The DNA here is from genome assembly GCF_014646935.1 of Calditerricola satsumensis. GTDB lineage: Bacteria > Bacillota > Bacilli > Calditerricolales > Calditerricolaceae > Calditerricola > Calditerricola satsumensis. The sequence goes on from NZ_BMOF01000013.1 coordinate 2,151, forward strand.
TAGGGATTGCGGAACAGTACGGAGGCAGCCAGTCCGACCGTTGCGTAGGTGGCGCCAAACAAAAACGCCAAACCGATGAGCAACCCCATATGCACGAGCGGATCCGGGGGATCGAGGTTTCGGAAAAAGGGGGGGTTTCCGTTCGGATCGGGTACAGTCATGGGGTACTTCGCCGTTACCCAAATGAGGGCACCCACCAGTGGAATTACGAGAACAAGCCCCCCGGCCAACGCGTTGCTCACCAGTTTTGCGGTCTGATATCGGGCTAGCGAGAGCCGCTGCATCACAAATCTTGAAAAACCGCTGTTTCGTTCAATCGCGTAGGATTGTGCGAAGGGAATCGTTGCGATAACCGGCGCAAGAAGGGAGATGTATCCGTCGTGTAGCCAGAGAAACAAGCGGAGCGCCCCCATTTCGCTGGCAAACTGCAATTTCGGAAGGGTCCATGCCGCAATACCTGCCATGGCTATCAACAAGCCGATTAAGAATGGATAAGAGAGAATGGATCGTTTGATTTCAAGTACGAGATAACGTCTCATATCCCTTTCACCCCCATCAACAAAGGAGCCAGAGAGCCAAGAATTCTTGCTGGCCACTCTGGCCCCTTCAAAAACCGTTAAGAATAGTCTACTATATTTTTAGCGTCTTAGAACCTTAGTACTCGTCTGGGCTCCATGTTCCTCGTGCTTGAACGTTTACGAACGTAGTCAGTTTACTGGTATGACCCAGTCGGTAGCCTGTACTTGGTTGGTTCTGCCCAGAATAGTACGGAAGGATTACGCGGGATCCACTGCTAATTTCTACTTGCTGTGTCACTTGAGTGGTGGTCCCTCGATAAATTGCGGTATATTGGACGTATCCTCCGCCAATGCTCGTGTTGTTGTCCACACCTCTTGAGTAATTAACCTTGGAGGTCGGATTTGTATACGCGGTTCCTCCCAAGCGTGGAACAATTAGGTCATAGGATTCAATGTTTCGGGCGAATGCGAGGCTTGTAGTAAATTAATTCAATTATCCCGTTACGTTAAATTTATACTCTTGTGACTTTCATCTCCCTCCGTTGACTCGGTATGTTGCCACATATCCTGCGTAACCCCTGCACCTAATTGAGCATCGTTAAAAAACATTCGCTTTTCAATCATCTACCACGATGATACATTTACGTCGAACAGTTATCAATATCTTCATGGGAAATCACGACAAATCTAGATCGATATGCAACATCATCGCAACTTTTGTTCGAATATGTCGGCAGGCGAAAATGGATACGGTTCACAAGACGCGAAAACGCCCTCGGCCGTGTGAAAGCCGAGGGCGTTTCTTTGCCGTTAGCCAGGGGGAGACAATGAACCGGAAGGCGGCGTCTGTACGGTTTTTGCCTGCCGGTTTACACCCACCCCGTCTCATCCAGCGCCCGCACCGCAAGCACGAACATGGCGTGGGACCACGTGAGCGGAATCACCCACGCCGGCTCGCCGGTCTTGCGGTGCACCTGCTCGGGTAAAAGGTCGAGGGGCGTGCGGTGCTCCACGGCCCACTCGAAGAGGGCCCGCGCCCGCTCAAGGTTGCCGATGGCGATGTCGTAGAGGGCGAGCCACAGCGTGGTGAGAATCCACGGGTTGCCGCCGGCGTAGGTGTCGTCCTCGTAGCGCTTGAGGCCGCCGACGCCGGGGACGGTGAGGCGCCGGGCCACCGCCTCGGCCGTGCGGCGCATCCGCTCGTCGTGGGGGGGAAGGAGGCCAAAGGGAACCGCCAGGCCGAGCAGGCTAACGTCGATTACCGGATCGACGGGCAGCTCGTACCGCGCGTAGCCCTTCCACGTGCGCACGACGCGCTTGTCCGGCACGTTGGCGCGCTCGTACGTCTCGCGGTCAACGCGCAGGCGGGCCGAGCGGTAGAACACCCCGGCCTCGGCGTTCCACAGCCGCGTCAGCACGGCGCGGCGCATGGCGTCGGCCGTCTCCTGCCAGCGGCGCGCGTGGTGGCCGTGGCCCAGCGTCTCGGCGATGCGCGCCGCCCCGACGAGGCCCCCGTAGACCGCGGCGGCCGAATAGGTGTGCACGCCGTCCCGCTCTTCCCACAGGTCGCGGCTGGGGAGGGGCAGCCCCGTTTCGGGGTCGCGGTAGGCCAGCAGAAACTCCGCCCCCTTTTCCACCGTCGGCCACAGCTCGTCGAGCAGGGCGCGGTTGCCCGTAACCTGATAGTGCTGCCACAGCCCCCACAGGATCGAGCCGCCTTCGTCGATCTGCAGCCCCCAAGCTGGCGCAAGGAACCCGTCGTGGTAGTGGCGCTGCTGCCAGGACCCGTCCGGGCTCTGCGCCCGGGCCGTCCAGCGGTAGAAGGCTTGCGACAGGTCGGTCAGCCCGGCGCGGTCAAAGGCGACGGTGATGTACGCTGCGTCGCGCCCCCAGCAGTAGGCGTAGCCGCCGCACCGGGTGAAGGCCTCGTCAAACTCCGGCGCGGCCAGCACGCTGCCCGTCTCGCGGTCGGCCATGAGATGAAAGACGAGCACCGAACGGCGGTACAGGCGCTGAAGCGTCTCGTCCGCCGTGGACAGGGGGGCCGCTCGGGCCACCTTGGCCCGCCAGTGCTCCACCGTTCGCGTCAGCCATTCGTGTGCCGGTGTAGCGAGGGCGCGCTTAAGCCGGGCGAGGGCGTCGTCCGGGGACAGGCCGGCGGCGATGACAATCGGCAGTGTCACGCGGCCGCCGGGAGGCACGGTGACGTCCCACGACAGGGCCGCCTCGGGGTGCATGGCGATGTCGCTGCCGGACAGGCGGCCGTCGGCGGCGTCGGCAAAGGCGTGCCCGGCCTGAAAGCCGGAGGCCTCCCGGCTGCTTCCGACGGCAAAGGCGTACGGACGCCGGTAGTGGACGACGGCGTTGCCCTCCTCCGCAACGTAGCAGGCCTGGTAGTACGGGTGCTCCTCGATGACGAAGGAGGCGCAGTGGACCACGCGCAGCGGAAGGGCCGCCCCGCCCGTGTTGGCAAGGGTAAGGGCGCGCACGAGCAGCGCCTCACCGGGTACGGCGAACGCCGTTTCCGTGACGCGAACGGGCCACGACGGATGGCGGGCTTCCGTTTCCAGGGCGTTGGTGTCGTCCAGGTACCGTTGGCGATGGGTCCAGGGCGAACTGTCGAGCCAGGAGAGAGGAGAGGGACTAGACGGATCGTCCAGACGAACGAGGCCGATGCGCGCCTGGCCGATGTGCTGGGGGCCGTCGCCATGGGGCCACCAGAGCCGAAGCAGCTGTCCAGTACGGCTGAAGGCGGCCAGCAAGCAGCCGTCGCCAACAATGGCGTCATTGAGCAGCGGCTTGGTCGACACGGACTTCGCTCCTTTCTTTTCAAACGGGTTTGGCCACCCCGACGCAATCCCGCTGCCGTTGGCAGGAGAGAGGGGCCATGCAGACGGAAAGGCGATTCCGCTCAGCCGCGGCGCAGGGTGGCCGATTTGCATGATTCGCGCACGATCAGGCGGTGGGGGACGATGACGCGCGTGGGGGGCAGTGCCTCCCCGGCGATGCAGCGCAGCAGCAGGCTGGTCGCCGTCGTGCCCAACCGGTAGATGTCGATGTCCACCGTCGTCAGCGGTGGCGTGGTCAGCTCCGCTAGGGCCACGTTGTTGAAGCTGACCAGGGCCAAGTCGTCGGGCACGCGCCAACCGTATTGGTACAGCCCGCGTAGGAGGCCGATGGCGATGATGTCGTCGGTGACCACCAGCGCCGTGGGCCGCTCGGGCATGTGGAGGAGGCGGTCAAGGGCCAGATAGCCACCCTCCTGCAAGAAGGGGGCTTCAATGACCCATTCGGGACGAACGGAGAGCCCGGCTTCCTCCAGTGCCGCCCGATAGCCGGCGAGGCGGTCTTGGCTGACGACAAAGGTTTGCGGTCCGCTGATGAAGGCGATGCGCCGGTGCCCCTTCTCCAAGAGGTGACGGGTGGCGTCGTAGGCGGCGCGGACGTTGTCGTTGTCCACGCTGACGACACCCTCCTCGTCCTCGGCACGTCCGATCAGGACGAAGGGGAAGCGCTACTCCCGCAGAAAGGGGATGAGCGGATCGCCGGTCCGGGAGCAGAGCAAGAGCACGCCGTCGACGCGCCGGCCCAACACCAGGCGCGTTACCGCTTCCCGCTCTTCCCGTTCCGTCGAGCCGGAGGCAAGCAGAAGGTCGTAGCCGGCCTGCTGGGCCTGCACGGAAATCCCGCGCAGCACTTCGGGGAAAAAGGGATTGACGAAGAGTTCCTCCGCCGCGCGCGGGAGGATGATGCCCAGGGTGTGGGTCGTTTGCGACACCAGGCTTTTGGCGGCCGCGTTGGGCACGTAGCCGAGCCGTTCCATCGCTTCCCGCACGCGGCGCGCCGTGGCGGGACTGATTTTGGGGTGGTTGGCGAGGACGCGCGACACGGTGGACGGCGAGACGCCGGCGAGTCGCGCCACGTCTTTGATGGTAACCGGCATAGGGGCCTCCTGTTGCGCGCAAATTTTTGCAATTGCAGTTGGTGCAAGCGTTTGCTTTAATTGTACTGTATCGAGTCGATTTGCCGGATGTCAAGCGAAGCGCTGCAATTCAGGGAATTGACAATTCAGACGGGCTTAAGTACGATAATTTCAGACAATTACCCAATTTGCTCGTTTTCCCCTTGTGAGGCCCAAGATGTTTTCATCGTGGTTGATACAAACGTTTGCATGAACGCTGCGATGACACGGTTTATGGTAACGCTTTCGTTGTCCGCCGGCAGAGGCGTATTATATAAAGGGAGGTGAAGCGGGCGTCTTGAATCGATGCGAAGGGGGGATTTCCCGCGGGATTTTTGCAAAGGTTTGCATTATCCGTTACAGGGAGAAGGAGGAATGCAGATGAAACGCGTGCGCCTTGGGTTACGGTTTGCGTTGGTTGTTCTTCTTCTCATCTCGCTGCTTGCGGGGTGTGGGGGACCCGGAAGCCAACCGACGGGACAGCCGAACGAGGGACAGGCATCGGGCAAACCGGTGAAAATCACCTTCTGGAATACGATGCGGGACTATGAGGCGGCTGTTGTGCAGGAATTGATCAACGAGTTTGAGAAGCAGAACCCCGACATCGATGTGGAAATGGTGACGGTTCCCTTTGGCGAGGCGCAAAACAAGTTTAAGGTGGCCGCCCAGGCGGGCAATGCGCCGGATGTGTTGCGGGCGGAAGTGGCCTGGATTGCGGAATTTGCGGCCCTCGGGTTCCTGGAGCCGTTGGATGAAAAGTTTACCGACCAAGAGGATTTCTTGCCTTCCGCCTTGGCCTATGGGAAATGGAACGGGAAAACCTACGCCGTTCCGCAAGTCACGGACGCCTTGGCATTGCTGTACAACAAGAAGCTTCTGGCACAAGCGGGGTTCCATCGCGCGCCCGAAACCTGGGATGAATTCGTACAAGTGGCGAAAAAGCTGACCGATCCGAGCAAGGACCAGTGGGGCTTTTACATGCGGCAGAGCGAGGCGTACTTCACGCTGCCGTTCATCTGGTCCTTCGGCGGCGGCTTGATTGATGTGGAGACGATGAAACCGCTCATCAACACGGAAGGCGCGATTAAGGGCCTTGAATTTGTCAAAAAGCTGCGCGACGAGTACAAGGTGTTCAAGGACGATCGCGATTTCCCGAACGATTACAACACGGCGATGCAATACTTCAAGTCGGGCAAGGCGGCGATGATTCTCAACGGCCCGTGGGCGACGGCCGATATCCTGACCGGGGAGGCGTTTAAGGACAACCCCGACAATCTGGGCATCGCGCCGATTCCCCAGGGTCCCGAGGGCCATACCGGCTCTCCGGTCGGCGGCCATTCCTACGTGATCTACAGCAAGAGCCCGCACAAGGAAGAAGCCTGGAAGCTGGTGCAGTTCTTGAGTACCAAGGAAGCGCAGGCGAAGTTGGTCTTGGAGCTCGGCCTTTTGCCGACGCGGAAGTCGGTCTACGAGATGCCTGAAGTGAAAGCCAACCGCATCATTACCGACTTCAAGGCGGTCATGGAAAACGCGACGCCTCGTCCTGTGTTTCCGCAAGGCGGCTTGATTTTCGCGGCGATGGACCAGAACTTCCAAGCGTTCTATACCGGAAAGAAAACGGCGAAAGAGGCGGTTGAGGCCATTGTCAAGGAATGGGAGAAATTGGGAGTTAAACCGTGACGCGACCCGGACGGTGCGGACGGACTGGGGATGCGCCATCCCCAGTCCGTTCTCCCTTCCCTTTGTTCTCCCAGGGGGCTTGCGGCAACGATGGGGTTAGAAGGGGCGAGTGGACATGAGCACACGACGCGTAACGTTCCCATTCGGTAGACAAGGGCGCAGACGGAAACCATCGAAATGGAAAAACGCATGGTTGGCGTATGTGTTCCTTACCCCGGTCGCCCTGGTGATGGCCTTATTGGTGTTCTTCCCCTTGGTTCAAGGGATTGCGTTTAGTTTTACCGACATGAACCAATACAACATGGGAAACGCGTTTAGCGAACCGAGTTACCAATTTGTTGGGTTGGAAAACTATCGAAATGTATGGGCAGACCTGGTGGCCGCGGATTCAACCCTGCGACCGATTCTGGTTCAAACCGCGATCTGGACGTTCGTGAACGTGTTCTTCCATTTTACGATCGGTCTTGGATTGGCGCTGTTGCTCAATCGCCCGATCCGTGGTCGGACCGTTTACCGGCTGCTGTTGTTGGTGCCGTGGGCCGTGCCGTCGTTTATCAGCGCGCTGGCCTGGCGCTGGATGTTTAACGGAAGTTACGGCTTTTTCAATCTCGTCCTCACCGAACTCGGCTTGCCGCCGATCAACTGGCTAGGCGACCCGTTCTGGGCTATGGTGGCCGTGATCATGACCAATGTGTGGCTCGGGGTCCCCTTCATGATGGTCACCTTGCTTGGCGGGCTTCAGAGCATTCCGCGTTCGCTGTATGAGGCGGCGGAAATTGACGGGGCCGGCCGATGGAAGCAGTTTTGGCACATTACGCTGCCCATGTTGAAACCGGTGGCCACGGTTGCCACCCTCCTCGGGATCATCTGGACGTTTAACATGTTCAACGTGATCTACCTGGTGACCCAAGGCGGGCCGGTGCAGGCGACCGAAATTCTCGTCACCTTCGCCTATCGCGAAGCGTTCCAGAATTGGAATTTTGGCATGGCTTCGACGTACGGAGTCATCATTCTCAGCATCCTGCTCGTGCTCAGTGCGGTATATTTGCGGGCCATGAAGGCGGAACGAGTGGAAGGGGTAATGGACTGATGCGGAGGATGTCCCGCGCGGAACGATTGGCGGTACATGCCACCCTCATTGTGGCTTGTGTCATCGCGGTATTCCCGGTGTTGTGGATCGTGTCGACGAGCTTCAAACCGTATGAAGACGTTTTCGACACGGAGATCCAACTGATTCCCGAGACGGTCACGTGGGAGAATTATGAGCATGTGCTCACGAAAAAGGACGGGATGTTCCTGCGCTGGATGGCCAACAGCGCGTGGGTGGCACTCCTGACGACCCTGGTGTGCCTCTTTCTTTCCACTACGGCGGCCTATGCGTTGTCGCGCTACAAGTTTTACGGCCGGAATGTGGCGTTCTACGCCTTGTTGGTTACGCAAATGTTTCCGGGAACGCTGCTGTTGATCCCGCTGTACCGCTTGATGAATCAGCTGGGTCTCTTGGACAACCATCTCGGACTCGTGCTGGCGTACGCGACGGTGGCGGTTCCGTTCTGCGTGATGATGCTCAAGGGGTACTTCGACACCATTCCGTATGAGCTCGAGGAAGCGGCTTTCGTGGACGGGTTAGGGCCGATCGGTTCGTTTTGGCGGATCGTTCTCCCCTTGTCGTTGCCGGGCCTGGCGGTGACAGGCTTTTTCACGTTTATCACGGCGTGGAACGAGTTCCTCATTGCCTTGACGTTCTTGAGTGCGGAGGAGAAATACACCCTTCCCATCGGCTTGCAGCAGTTTGTGAACCAATATGTGTCCGATTACCACTATATGGCTGCTGGAGCGGTCATCGTCACGCTGCCCGCCCTGGTGGTCTTTTTCCTGGCGCAAAAGTGGCTGGTATCGGGGTTGACAGTGGGAGGCGTAAAGGGATAAACCGTTTTCAAAAAGAAAAAGAAGGAGAGAGATGCCCTGTTCGAAACGCAGCGCAGCATTTCTCTCTTTTTCCCGCATGTATTTAAAATTTTTCGCATAATCACCCTTTCTTTATTCTAAAAACTTAAACAATCATAAAACATGGAATAGAACCATGCCGCCATCTGAACGTGGAGCGGGAGGAGGCGGGATGCGTTTTCGGAAATGGAGCGGGCCATGCTTCAACGGGTAACGGCGTGACCCTGTTCAACACGTGGCTGGTCAAGGGGTATTTCGACACCATCCCGCGCAGCCTCGATGAGGCGGCGCGCATCGACGGGGCCAGCCATACCCAGGTCTTCTTCAAGATCCTACTTCCGCTGGCCAAGCCCATCCTGGCCGTGGTGGCCCTGTTCAACTTCATGGGCCCGATGACCGACTTTTTGCTTCCGCAAATCGTGCTCACGAGTCCCGAAAACAAAACCTTAGCTGTGGGGTTGTTTGGGATGATCAACCAGCAGTTCGGCAAGAACTTCACCACCTTTGCCGCCGGCGCCGTGCTGATCGCCGTGCCCATTGCGGCGGTTTATCTGGCGCTTCAGCGCTACTTTATCTCCGGGCTGACGGCGGGCGGCACGAAAGGTTAGTGTCGAGGGACGCCGGAGAACGAAGCTGCAAACCCTTGCGGCGGGTGGGCACAGGCATAAGGGCGGACCCAATCCGACGAGAAACGAGGTGACCCGAACGTGAACCGTGCGGCGATCGAGCACCGGCCAGATCCGGCCTTTGCCTTTCCCGTTGCGCCCGACCGGCTGCGCGTGCGCCTGCGGGCGGCGCGCGGCGACCTCGTCTCGTGCCACGTGGTCTACGGCGACCGCTATGACCCCGAGGGACCGGAAGAGGTCGTGGCCATGGAAAAGGTGGCCACTGGCGCGCGCCACGATTACTATGAGGCGCATCTCCACGTCCCGAGGCGGCGCGTGCGTTACGCCTTTTACCTGCACGACGGACGCGAAGGGCTTTGGTACGGGGAACGGGGCCTTGCGGCGGACCGGGCGCAGGCGGGCGCCTTTCACTGCCCGTACATCTGCCCGGGGGATGCGTTTACGGTGCCCGACTGGGCTGCCGACGCGGTGGTGTACCAGATCTTCCCCGACCGCTTCGCGAACGGCGACCCGAGCAACGACCCGGCGGGCGTTGAGGCGTGGACGGCCGATGCGCGCCCGACGGCGACGAGCGTCTACGGCGGCGACCTGGAGGGCATCCGGCAGAAGCTGCCCTACCTGGCCGAACTGGGGGTCAACACGCTGTACCTGACGCCCATCTTTGCCTCCCCGTCCAACCACAAGTACGACACCACCGACTACTTTCGCATCGATCCCCACTTCGGCGACCTGGATACGCTTCGCGCCCTTGTGCGCGACGCCCACGCCCGCGGCATGCGCGTGATCTTAGACGCCGTGTTCAACCACTGCGGGTATGGGTTTTTCGCCTTTCAGGATGTGGTGAAGCACGGCCAGGCGTCCCCCTATGCGGATTGGTTTCGCATCTACGAATTCCCGGTGCGCACCCGGCCCCAGCCCACCTACGAAACCTTTGCCCGCGGCGTGTGGACGATGCCCAAGCTCATGACCCACCACCCTGCGGTGCGCGACTACCTGCTTCAGGTGGCCGCCTACTGGACGCGGGAGGCGGACATCGACGGCTGGCGCCTGGACGTAGCCAACGAGGTGGACCATGCCTTTTGGCGTGCCTTTCGTCAGGTGGTGAAGGGCATCAAGCCAGATGCCCTGATCATCGGCGAAATCTGGCACGACGCGGCGCCGTGGCTTTCCGGCGACCAGTTTGACGGGGTGATGCATTACCCCTTCCGCGACGCCGTGGTGTCCTTCTTCGCCACGCGCCAGATCGATGCGGCCGCCTTTGACGCCCAGCTGGCCGACTGGCGCATGCGGTATCCGGAGCCGGCGCTGCTCGCGTCGTGGAACCTCCTTGGATCCCACGACACCGAGCGCTTCCTCACGCTGTGCGGCGGCCGCGTGGAGCGGATGCGCCTGGCGGTGCTCTTTCAGCTCACGTACCTCGGCGCACCGATGATTTATTACGGAGACGAGGTGGGGATGGAAGGCGGTCCGGACCCCGACTGCCGCCGGCCGATGGTCTGGGACGAAGCGCGCCAGAACCGGGAGCTGCTCGGGTGGTACCGCCAGCTGATTCGCCTCCGCCGCAACTGCGTGGCGCTGCGCCGCGGTGCGGTACGCACGTGGTGGGTGGATCCGCTCGTGGGCGGGTACGGGTTTCTGCGCCTCGCCGACGAGGAGGTGGTGGGCGTCGCGCTCAACAACGGGCCGCGTCCGGTTGCGGTCACGCTGGATGCCGGTGCCTTTGGTGACGCGCCGCGGCTCGTTGATGCGTTGAGCGGGGAGGTGTTTGCCGTTGCGGCGGGCCGTGTGACGGTTGCGTTGCCGCCGTGGCAGGGACGGGTGTTGGTGCGGTCGGCGTGATGCGCCGTGCCTGGTTGGCAATTTCCAAAATGAATGTGCGCAAGCCCCAATCGGATCGCCTGGAGGAGATGGGATTGGCGCTGCCTGTTGCTCGTGGTACAGTGATAGAAAAACGTCATCAGGAGTGAGGGAAACCGTGTACCGCACCATTTTGTTTGACGTCGACGGCGTGTTGTTGAGCGAGGAACGGTATTTTGACGCTTCAGCCCTGTGCGTGTGGGAGCTATTGGGGAGCCCCCAGTATCTGGGGCTCGACCTCGGTTTTACGCCGGCGCCGGACGAGCCCACCATCCGCCGCGTGCGGCGCGCGGTGTTTGCCGACGACCGCGTCCTGTCCTTCATCAAGAGCCGGGGCCTCAACTCCAACTGGGACATGGTCTTCCTGACCTTCTCCTTTCAGCTGCTCCTGCTCCTCGAGCAGCTGGCCCGGGAGGATCGCGCCTTTGTGCGCGACGTGCTCAGCGGCCCGATTGACCGCGACGTGCTGCGGGAAATCGGCGCGCGTGCCCGGGGCCTCGGCTTTACGCCCCAGTATGCCGCCTTTGTCGACGCGTTTGCGCCGTCGCCGGCCGTCAAAGCGGAGCTGCTCCTTTACCTCAACGCGATCGCCGCCCAGCGCACGGGCGTGGAAACGGCGATCTTTTCGCGCAACAGCGCGCTGTGGGAGCTGTGCCGGGAAGCGTTCCAGGAGTGGTACCTGGGCGACCGGCTGTATGAGGAGACGACGGGCCGCCCCCCAGCCAGGCCGGAAAGCGCGGCTTTCTGGAGGACGAGATTCCCCTCGCCCCGCCGGAAGCGCTGCGCGCCCTGCTTCGGTCGTTGCGGGAGCGAGGCATCCGCCTCGGCGTCGGCACAGGCCGCCCGACGACGGAAACGGTGGTGCCCCTCTCCGCGCTGGGGCTGCTCGAGTTCTTTGACCCCAACGCCGTGGTCACCGCCAGCGATGTGCTGGCCGCCGAGCGGGCGCACCCGGATGCCGCGCCGCTGGCCAAGCCGCACCCGTATACGTACCTCAAAGCCCTTTTCGGCAAGACGACGCCCGACGACGCCGTGCTCCGCGCCGCGCTGCCCGTCGACGAGGCCGATTCGGTGCTGATCGTCGGCGATTCCTTGGCCGATCTCCTTGCCGCGCGCCGGATTGGCTGCCGGTTCGCTGCGACGCTGACCGGGCTGGAAGGCGCCAAGGCGCGGGAAACATTTGCGGAGCACCGGGCCGACCACATCCTGAACGATGTCACGCAGCTCGTGACCGTGCTGTCGTAGCGGCCGGATCGGGGCGGCGGGGTGACCGGCGCCGTCGTAATGTGCCAGGGAGCAACCCGCCCGTCAACGAAAAACGGTGAGGCGGCTGTAGCGGGCAAGCTGCTCCAGGAGCACGCGCGACAGGGGAACGACCAGGTCGGCGCGCGTCCAGTCGCGTTTTCCGCTCCGCGTGTACACCGTCAAGCCGGCGACGGTGATGCGGTAGGGGCTTCCCGCAAAGGGGATGGCCGCGGGGAGCGGCAGCGGCGCCGGCGACGTGAGCGGCACGTCGGGCGTATAAGGAACGAGGCTGACGATGTTCGCAAGGGGAATGCGGAAGGAGACGTGCGGACGCTGGATGACGAGTTCTTCCGTGGTCACCGTGGTGCGCACGTCGCGGAGCACGTGACAGAACTTCACTTCCCCGGCGATGTCGCGAACGCGGACAAAGGGCGAACGCACGGCGATCCCATCCTTTCGCGCAAACGGTTTCCCTTCATTGTAGCACATCCGGTCGCGCCATGCGGGAGAGGAGGATTGGGAAGGCGGGGAGCGCCTTCCGCTTCGTTTGGCGCGTCCTGCGGCTCCGTGGTATGATGGGGGGCGGAAACGCGAGCGACAAGGAGTGGGGTGGAGATGTATTTTGTCTACAATCCGCAGGGACTGGGTGACGTGGTTTTGGCTGCCGTCGACCACGTGCCGGAGGCGGAGCGCGTCGTCGAGCGCGCGGGCGATGCCGTGCTCATCCGCCGCCGAGAGGATGGGGCGCTGGCGGGCATCAACCTGTTCCGCTATTCCCAATACGGCACCTGGCCGATTGTGGGCGTGGCCCTGGCCAACCAAGAGCGGGTCGACCGGTTCAACGAGGCGCTGGCGCGGGCGGGCGTCGAGGAACGGCTGGTCTTTGTTCCGCGCATCGTCGTCGGCCGCGTGGTGGAGAAGGCGCCCCATCCGCAGGCGGACAAGCTGAGCGTGTGCCGGGTGGATGTGGGAGACGGTCGCGTGCGGCAAATTGTGTGTGGCGCGCCGAACGTGGCCGCGGGACAGACCGTGGTGGTGGCCCTGCCCGGCGCCGTGCTGCCCAACGGCCTGCGCATCCAGCCCACGCAGCTGCGCGGCGTCGATTCCGAGGGCATGATCTGCGCCGCCCGCGAGCTGGGGTTGAAGGGCGCGCCGCAGCAAAAAGGCATTCTCGTGTTGGACGCGTCCGCCTATCCCGTGGGCGCGCCCTTTGCCGACCACGATTATGCGCAGGTGCAACGCGGAGCCTGATCGGTTCCGCGTTTTGTTTCCTTCTCGCCTTCGCGCGATTTTCGAGCGGCGGACAGGAATTTGGCCCGCCATCGCGAAAACGAGTAGAGGAAACGCAATCGGATGCGTCCCCATCGCACGAAAAGGGAGTTTGCGCCATGGATTGGAAAAGGCTCTGGCAACAGGTGAAAGCGTGGCTGGCGAAAGAAGACGACACGCCAAGCGAGACGGTAGACCCGGTTCGGGAAATGAAACGGGCCAAAGCCCGCATCCGAACGGTGTATCCAAACGAAACGGCGACCCCGCCCCCACCTATCGCGGGGTCTGTATCGCCGAGCAGACCGCTAAAACCGCCCGCCCGAAAGCGGCCGTTTCCCTTTCCGGCCGTCCCCGACGACGAGGGGTTGGCGGTGCCGCCGTCTGGGGAGCGCGAGGAGCGCTTGCCACGGCGGACCGAGCGTTTGGCTGCGGACGAGACGGCGAGGGAGCGATTCCGCCAAAACCCCTCCGATGCGGAACCGCGTTCGGTCCCCTTTCGGCCAACGGACGTGCCGTCGCCGGTGTTCGGCTTCCGGGCGCGTCCTCAACGGCCTGCGCCGCCTTCCCGAAGCGAAGAACCCGCTCCGGCGGAGGGAAAGACGCTCCCTGCGGCGGAGAGGGCCGCTTCGCGGGGTGGAGAGGGGGCCTTCTTGTCGGCGGGGGAGGCCACCCGTACGGTGGAGGAGGCTTCGGCAACGGCGAACGGGGCTTCCGAAAGGGTTGAAGGCGCCTGTTCGGGAGAGGCGGTGATGTCCTCCCAAGAGGAAACGTTTTCCTCCGTGGAAGAAGAAGCCGCCCCTGCAGCGGAACCGGCCGCGATGCCGGCGGCGGATGGCGATTCGACGGCCGAGGCTGCGCAAGCGGTGCCGGTGGCCTACACCGTGCGGTATGCCCTGCCGTCTGCCCTCAAGGCCCAACTGGCCGCCCAAAACGTGCCGTTTAACGTGCTGGCGCGCCCGGTACCGGGCAGCATCGCCATCGTGCGCGTTTCTGTGCCAACCGTTTCGGCCGATACGCCCCGTTCGACGACCGCTACGCCCCGTGCGGCCGATGGGCTGCAGGACGACGGGAGGGAGGAAGGCGCGCAAACGGGTTCGGAAACCGCGGCAACCCCTGCGGCCGATCGGCTCGCCGACCCGCCCGATCCCTATGTGCCGCCTCCCCTCGACCTCCTGGATGATCCCCTGCCCTACGCCGGGGAGGACGAGACGTTCATCGCCGAACAGAAGCGCCGATTGGAGGAGACGCTGCGCCACTTTCACGTGCGCGCCCACGTGATCGGCGCCACCTGCGGGCCCACGGTGACGCGCTTCGAGGTGCAGCCGGAGCCGGGGGTGAAGGTGAGCCGCATCACCGCGCTGGCCGACGACATCAAGCTCAATCTGGCGGCGCGGGACATCCGCATCGAGGCGCCCATTCCCGGTCGGTCGGCCGTCGGCATCGAGGTGCCCAACCGGACGCGGGAGCCGGTGTTTCTCAAGCGCATCGTGGCCCATGAGGCGTTCCAGCGCCACCCGTCGCCCCTCGCGGTTGCGGTGGGCGTGGACATCGGCGGGGAGGCGGTGGTGGCCGACTTGCGCAAGATGCCCCATCTCCTCATCGCCGGCGCGACGGGATCGGGGAAAAGCGTGTGCATCAACGCGCTGCTCGTCAGCTTGCTGTACAAGGCATCGCCGGATGCGGTGCGCCTCTTGCTCGTCGACCCGAAGATGGTGGAACTGACGCCGTACCAGGACATCCCGCACCTGGTGGCGCCGGTGGTGACCGATCCCAAGCTGGCCACGGCGGCCCTTCACTGGGCGGTGCAGGAGATGGAGCGGCGCTATGAGCTCTTTGCCCGCTGCGGCGCGCGCGACCTGGACCGGTACAACCGCCTGGTCGAAGCGGGCGGGGAGGAGGGCGCCGAAGCGCTCCCGTACATCGTCATCGTCATCGACGAGCTGGCCGACTTGATGATGGTCGCTCCCGGCGACGTGGAGGAGGCCATCTGCCGCATCGCCCAGAAGGCGCGGGCCTGCGGCATCCACCTCGTGCTCGCCACGCAGCGCCCGTCGGTCGACGTGATCACCGGCTTGATCAAGGCCAACATCCCCACGCGCATCGCCTTTGCCGTTTCCTCGCAGGCCGACTCGCGGACCATTCTGGACATGGCCGGGGCGGAAAAGCTCCTTGGGCGCGGCGACATGCTGTACCTCGACAGCGGCGACCCCAAGCCGCGTCGCCTGCAGGGGTGCTTCGTCTCCGACGAGGAAATCGAGCGCGTCGTCGCGCACGTTCGCCGGCAGCGCAAAGCGGCGTATTGGTTTGATCGCGACGACCTGCTTCGTTCCGCGGAAGATGGCGGTGACGTGGACGACGAGCTGCTGGCCGAAGCGGTGCGGTTTGTCATCGAGCAAGGCCAGGCCTCTGCTTCCATGCTCCAGCGCCGCTTCCGCATCGGGTACAATCGCGCTGCCCGCCTCATCGACGCCATGGAAGCGCGCGGATGGATTTCCGCCCAGGCCGGATCGAAACCGCGTACGGTGCACATCACCGAGCAGGAATACCGCGCGCTGTTTGAGGAAGAGGGCCACACGCCCTGACGGTGGTCGGGCAGCGCCTTTTCGCTGCGGCGCGCACCGGGAGACGGGGTGCCCTTGGTTGCCGTCTGCCCCGTCTCCACGAGATGGCGCTTTGCCGGTGGGCAAGGCGCCATTTTTTTGTCGTTGCCGTTGCTTCCGAGCCCGAGTGAAGGCCTAAATCCTTAAGGTCTTGCCAGCGTTGCTTTAAAACAGGTAGGATAGAAAGTAACTGTTGTATAACAATAGAGAACAGGGAGCGATGGCCGATGTGGGAACAAGCGTATACACCGGTGGGGGGCCATTTGGCGGCGTCGGCCGCGTGCGCGCTCGTCCCTGTCGGGGCGTTCGTGTACCTGTTGGCCGTGCGCCGGGTCAAGGGACAATGGGCCGCCCTGATTGCCCTTGCCCTCGCCCTCATGCTGGCCGTTGCGGTTTGGCGCATGCCGCCCGCGATGGCCTTGGCCGCAGCGGGATTCGGCATCGCCTATGGCCTGTGGCCGATTGGCGCGGTGGTGCTGGCGGCGGTGTTTCTCTTCCACTTGGTCGACCAAAGCGGGCACATGGCGGGGATCCGCGCCTCGATTGGACGGATGACCGCCGATCGGCGGCTGCAGGCGCTCCTCGTTGCGTACGGGTTCGGAGGGTTCCTCGAGGGCGTGGCCGGCTTTGGCACACCGGAGGCCATTGCCGCGGCGCTGCTCGTGGGGATGGGGTTTCGGCCCCTGCTCGCGGCGGGGCTGTGCCTGGTGGCCAACACGGCCCCGGTGGCGTGGGCCACGGTGGGGATCCCCATCGCCGCGGCGGCCCAAATGACGGGCCTTGACCCCCAGGCCATCAGCCGGGCGGCGGGCCTGCTCGTGATGCCCCTGTCGCTGATCGTTCCGTTTGTCTTGGTGGCGGTCGTTGACGGGTGGCGCGGCGTGCGCGAAACGTGGCCCGCTGCGGTGGCAGCCGGCGGCACCTTCGCCCTCGTTCAGATGGTGACCGCGTCGCGGGGGATGTACGAACTGCCCAGCGTGCTGGCGCCCTTGGCTAGCATGGCGGCGTTGGCCGGGGTTGTGCTGGCGGCGGAGCGACGGGGCAGGATGCTTTCCGCGGGCGTGGGCGCGTCCGTTTCTGCCCGGGGACTGGCTGCGTACGCGGTGGCGGCGGTGGGGGCGTGCGGAGGCGGGATGCCCCCTCGCCGACGGGAGCCGGAGAAGGACGGGGGGCGTGGCGAACCGCTTCCGGCGGCGCAGCTGCTGCGCGCCTGGTCGCCCTTTTTGCTGCTGATTGCTGCCGTGGGCGCCTGGAGCTTGCCGCCGGTGCAGGCGATGTGGGCCCGCGCGGCGGTTGCCGTGCCGGTTCCCGGCTTGCACGAGCGGGTCTGGGTGATGCCGCCGGCCGCTTCTGCGCCCATGCCCCTTCCGGCGGTGTATGTCTTCAACGGGCTGGGCGCAGCGGCGACGGCCGTGTTCCTCGCGGCGGTGGCGGCCAAGCCGCTCCTTCGGGTTTCGTGGCGGACGTATTTTTCGGCGGGACGCCAAACGCTGCGGAAACTCGGCCCTTCGCTGGTGACGATCAGCCTCCTGCTGGGCGTGGCCTATCTGGCTCGGTATGCCGGCCTGTCGGCGACGTTGGGGGTGTGGCTGGCCGAAACGGGTCCCCTTTTCCCGCTCGTTTCCCCCGTGTTGGGGTGGTTGGGCGTCCTGGCGACGGGCAGCAACACGTCGTCCAACGTGCTCTTTGCCCCGCTGCAGCAGGTGGTGGCGCAGTCGATCGGGGTCGATCCGGCGCTCTTGGTGGCGGCCAATGCCGCCGGCGGCGCGGTCGGGAAGATGATCTCCCCGCAGTCGCTGGCCATCGTGTGCGCGGTGGTGGGACTGGCGGGGAAGGAAGCGGAGCTGTTCCGGTTTGCGCTGCGGTACAGCGCGGTTTTTTTGGCGGTGGTGTGTGGGCTCGCGTTTGGCTACGCATGAAGCGTCAAGCACGTGAAAAGCGAGCCCGAAAGACGAAAATGGAGCAAAAGAATTCGATCCCTTTTGCCGATTTAAATGGTACCGAATGCTCCGAGAAACAAGGGGAGGTGAAGCGATGGAGAAGGGAACGCCGCGCATCCTGCGGAGCAGGGCGGCACGAGACGCGCTGGAGAAGGCCCAGCGGGTGGCGGAGCAGGCTGCGCTCCTCCTACGCCAGGCCAAGGATTTGGAGGAGGCGCGGCCGCGCATATACGAGCTGTTTGACCGCGAACTGGGGGATGACGAATACTTGCTGCTCATCGATGCCGATGGGCGCGCCCTCATCCACACCAACCGCTTGCGTGAGGGAGGGGTGTTCAACGACCCGGTGGGCCGCAACGCCGCGCAAACGGCCGAACCGCTTTTGCAGCTCTATCCGCGCAACACCGGGGAAGTGGTGATCGATGCCTCCTGTCCGGTGATGGCCGAAGGTGCCCAGCGGTACAACCTCCGCTTGGGACGGATCGTTCATCGACCGTTTTTGAAACCGGCCGTCTTTGGTGTGGGGCTCATTCCGCCGGCGGTGGCGGGCGGCGCAGCGCTGGCCTTTGGATGGAAGGCCGGTGTCGTCGCCGCGTTGAGCGGCCTGCTCGTCGGCGCGGTGGGTGCCGGCCTCCTGCATGCCACCCTGGAAAAGCGTTTGCGCATGTGGCTGCGCATGGCGCGCAACGTTTCATCGGGCGATCTGACCAAGCTGGTCGAAGAAAGACGGCAAGACCGCTTTCACCAAATCGGCTATGAGCTGAACAAAATCGTCTTGGGCATGCGGGCCATCCTGTCGGAGCTGGCCCAGGCGGCGGCGGTGTTGCGGGAGATCAGCGCTCGTCAAGCCGGTGAGGCGCGCGATTTGGCCGAGGGCTTGGCCTCCCTGAACGAGGCGGTGCAGAACATCCGCCAGGGCACGGAGCAGCAGTTTGCGGCGCTGGAAGAGGCGCTGGCGATGATCCAGGAGGTGGCCAGGGCGTCGGAAGCGATGAAAGCGAACACGGGCCGGGCGCTGGGCCTCAGCGACCAGGCCGCCGAGGCGGCCGCCGACGGGACGCAGGCCGTCGGCGACGCGCTGCGGCAGATGGAAACCCTTGAGCGGGCCATCGAGGAGGCATCGCGCACGGTCAACCAGGTGGCCGCCGACGCGGCGGAGATCGGAAGCCACGCGCAGGCGATCACGGCCATTGCGCGGCAGACGAACCTGCTTGCCCTCAACGCCTCAATCGAGGCGGCACGGGCCGGGGAAAGCGGCCGCGGCTTTGCCGTCGTGGCCGGCGAGGTGCGCAAGCTGGCCGAGGAGACGAACACCTTTGCCAAGACGATCCTGGAGATCATCGAGAAGATGCAGGGCGAGGCGGCGCAGGCGGTAGAGGCGGTGGAGCGGAGCGTGGCGGCCATTGCGCAGGGCGTCGCGGCGGTGGGGACGGTCGGCGAGGCCCTGAAGCGGTTGCACGAGACGGCGGAGGAGGTGCGAAGACAGGTGTCGGCCAACCACGACCACGCGGCGGCGCTGCTTGCGGAATGCACGGAGATGGAGAAGGTGATGGAAGACCTGACGGGCATCGCCCAGCGTTTCACCGAGTCGGCGGCGGAGATGGCGGCCACGGCCGAAGCGCGAAGCGAGACGGTGCGCCATCTGGCCGCCGAGGCGGAAACGCTGGCCCGGAAAGCGGACGATTTGACGCGCATCGTGCGCCGGTTCCGGCTCCAGTGACCCGGCCCGTCGCTGGGCTTGCGGCGCCGTCAAGGAACGGGAAGGCCCCGCTCTCGCCCACAGGCGAGGCGGCGGCCTTGTTCATTTCGGCGTCCCGAATCGTCGGCGGGCTGGCGCGCGGGCCGTTCGTGCCGTTCGGGGGCAGCGCTTAACCGTTTCTTGAGGATTCCCTCAGGATTGTTTTAGACATTCTCAATGTTCCGTCAAGACTGGATTGCCAAAATGGAGAAGGAAACGGCGGCATGCGTCGGCCGGGCGCATGCGCGGCACAGGCAAAAAATCAAGGGCAAGGAAGTGAGACGATGGCCCGAGTTGTTTTGCGCGGGATCGCCAAAATGTTTGGCCGCGATGCGGTGCTCGACGGCTTGGACTTGTACGTGCCGGACGGTTCCTTCACGGTGCTGGTGGGCCCTTCGGGGTGCGGCAAATCGACGACGCTGCGAATCATCGCCGGCTTGGAAAAGGAAACGCGCGGCGAGATCTGGATCGGGGACGAAAAGGTGAACGATCTGCCGCCGGGAAAGCGGGATGTGGCCATGGTGTTCCAGAACTACGCGCTGTACCCGACGATGACGGTGCGGGAGAACATCGAGTTCGGGCTGAAGAATCGCAAAGTGCCGAGGGCGGAACGGCGCAGGTTGATCAACGAAGTGGCGGAAATTGTGGGCCTCGCGGATTGCCTCGACCGGAAGCCGGGCTCCTTGTCCGGAGGGCAGCGGCAACGCGTGGCGTTGGCGCGGGCGATGGTCAAAAAACCGCGGGTCTTTTTGATGGACGAACCGCTTTCGAACCTCGACGCGGCGATGCGCCACCAGATGCGCGAGGAGCTCAAACAGTTGCATCGCCGGCTGGGGGCGACGTTTCTCTACGTGACCCACGATCAGGTCGAGGCGCTGTCGATGGGCGACCAGATCGTCGTGATGCAGGGGGGCAAGGTCCAGCAAGCGGCACCGCCGACGGAGATCTACCGTTGCCCGGCCAATCTGTTCGTCGCCCGCTTCATCGGGATGCCCGCGATGAACATCCTTTCCGCAAGGGTGTGCGCCGACGGGCGGGAATTGAAGTTTCTGGGCGAGGCGCAGCGGGGCGCTTTTCGCGGGACGGTTGCGCTGCCGGACGCGCAAGCCGTAATGCTGAAACCGCGCAATGGGGCGGAGATTTTTGTCGGCATCCGTCCGGAAGCAGTCGGGCTTGCGGAGGCATGTTCCGCGGGAGGGGAAGAATTCCGCGGATTCCGCGTGCGGGGGACGGTCACCGCGCGGGAGATCCTCGGTGCGGACGCGATCTATCGGATTGAAACGGAGATCGGCACGATGACGGTCAAGCGCGGTTCCGAGACGCTCTTGGCGGAACGGCAGCCGGTCACCCTGTTTTGCCCGTATTCGGAGCTCCACTTTTTTGATGGCCAAACCCAGCAGAGGATCGGCGGGGACCCCCGTGATGCCGGTGGCCAGGACATGATGGCGCGCCGGAGGGCGGCACCGACGGCCAGGACATGGGCGCATGCGAGGGAGCCGGTGCTCGAACCCGTCGGGGGAGGGCAGCAGGGGGAGAGAGGATGAGGCACCAGCGCATCGCCGAACGCGTCTGGGCGTTCGTCCGTCCGTACGTCTACATTGCCCCGTCCCTCATCGTCTTTGTGCTGTTTTTTCTCTATCCGATCGGCTTTCTTGTCTTCCTCAGCTTCACCTCATGGGATTTGATCAGCCCGCAGAAGGAATTTGTCGGGCTGGCCAACTACCTTGAACTTTTCCAGTCGAAAGAGTTTCGCGAGGTGGTGCGCAACACGGTCCTCTACACGGGGTTGACGGTCGGGCTGTCCCTTGTTCTCGCCTTTTTCTTGGCCCTCTGGTTGAACAGGAAGAGCGGGTTTCACCGCATTGTCCAGGGGGCGGTTTTCAGCCCCCACATCGTTTCGCTTGTCTCGGTTTCGCTCCTGTGGCTGTGGATGATGGACCCGCAGTACGGCCTGCTCAACGCGATCCTGACGGGGCTGGGCTTTCCCCCTTTTCCTTGGCTGACGGATCCGGAGACGGCGCTGTACGGCCTCGTGCTGGTTGGGGTTTGGAAGATCGTCGGCTACAACACGCTCGTCTTTCTCGCCGGTTTGCAAAGCATTCCGCGCGAGATCGACGAGGCGGCCATGCTAGACCGGGCTTCGCCCTGGCGCAAGCTGGTGAAGATCACGGTCCCGATGTTGTCGCCCACGTGGTTCTTTTTGCTTGTCGTCAATACGATCAACGCGTTCCAGGTGTTTGAACCGGTCCAGATCATGACGCAGGGCGGTCCCGTCAACAGCACGAACATGCTCGTCTATTTCATCTACGAGAACGGGTTCGAGTTCTTCAAGATTGGCTACGCTTCTGCCGCCGGGGTGGTGTTGCTCGTGATGATCGGCGTGTGCACGATGATCCATTTTTGGCTTCTTTCGCGAAAGGTCCATTACCGCTGATGGAAGCGGGGGAAGTGGAGGCGATGGGTGTGCGGGCACGCGCGGGGAACGCGGTGCGAAGCGTGTGGAAAGGGTTGGAATACCTCGCGCTGGGTCTGGTGGCTTTGATCTTCGTTTTTCCCTTTGTGTGGATGGTCCTCACGGCGTTCAAGAGCCCCAGGGAGGTGATGCGGTTTCCGCCGCAATGGCTGCCGGAGACGTGGCAGTGGGAAAATTTTGTGCACGCGTGGGCGTCGGGGCCGTTTCTTACCTATTTGGCGAACAGCGCGTTTGTGGCACTGGCCATTCTTGTCCTCCAGCTGGTGACGGGGATCCCTGCCGCGTATGCATTGGCCCGTTACCGTTTTCGTGGAAAAAAGGTTTTTTTTGGGATGACGTTGGCGGCCTTGATGCTTCCGCCGCAGATTACGTTTTTGCCCGTGTTCTTGCAATTGAGCCGGTGGGATTTGCTGAATACGTACTGGGCCTTGATTTTGCCTTACGCCACCAGCGCCTTTGGCATCTTTCTGTTGCGCCAGGCCTTCCTGCAGGTGCCCGAAGAAGTGATCGAGGCGGCCCGGCTCGATCAGGCCAGCGAATGGCAAATTATATGGAAGATCATGGTGCCCATGGCCAGGCCGGTGCTCGTCACGTTTGGCCTCTTCAGCTTCATCTACCACTGGAACGATTATTTCTGGCCCCTCGTGATGACCAATCAGGAGCACATCCGCACCTTGCCTGTCGGTGTGGCGATGCTGAAGGAGTCGGAAGGGGGGGTGAGCTGGAATCTCGTCATGGCGGGGAACGTCATGCTCGTGTTGCCGATCCTGCTCCTCTTCTTCGTCGCGCAACGGCAGATCATCCGGGCATTCGTGTATTCGGGAATAAAGTAAACAAAATTGTTAAAATCAGGGGGTTGGGACCATGAAAAAAGCGGCGTCGCTGTTCCTCTGCTTGCTCCTCTCCCTGTCGCTGCTTTCGGCGTGCCGGCCGTCTACCGAAAGCGTGACGGCAACGCCCCGGGATGCCGGCAAAAACGGCGCGCAAGGTGCAAGCGGGGAACCGGTGGAAATCGATTTCTGGTATTCCCTGAGCGGAAAAAACGGGAAGGTGATCGAGAAGCTGGTGAACCAGTTTAATGCGTCGCAAGCGGAGGTGAAAGTAAAGGCGACATACCAGGGCGACTATTACGAGAATCACGCGAAGGTTATGGCGGCAATCGCCGCCGGAAATCCTCCCGACGTCACGATGATCGAAATCGCCTCCATCCCCGCCTTTGCCAGCAGCGGGGCGTTGCAGGATCTCACGCCGTACGTGAGGGGAGAAAACGGCGTCGACCTGAGCGATTTCATTCCCGGGTTGCTCGGAAACTCGTATTGGCAGGGGAAATTTTACGCGCTCCCGTTTAACCGCAGCACTCCGTTGCTCTACTTGAACCGGGACATGTTGAGGAAAGCCGGGCTCAACCCGGAGGGGCCCAAAACGTGGGACGAATTGCGTCAGTTTGCAAAGAAATTGACCAAAAAAGACGGCAAAGAGCAGATATGGGGGTTTGAGACCCCGATTGACATCTGGTTCTATGAAGCGCTCGTCTTTCAAAACGGCGGCGAGATTCTGAGCGAAGACGGCAAGGCCGTTCGGTTCAACACGGAGAAGGGGATCGAACCGATTCGGTTTTGGAAGGCGATGATCGACGAAGGAATCATGAAACGGCCACCGGGCGAAAAATACAACGCCTGGGAGGTGACGGAGACCGATTTTGTGAACGGAAAGGCGGCCATGATCTTCGCGTCGACGGTGGCCCTGGGCGGGTTGCTCGAAAAGGCGCCGTTTGATGTCGGCACGGCCTTTCTCCCGGCCAAGGAGCGCTACGGCGTGCCGACCGGCGGTGCGAACCTCGTCATGCTGGCGAAATCCAGCGAGAAAGAAAAGGAGGCGGCTTGGAAATTCATGAAGTGGATGACGGACACGCAACAGACGATCGCGTGGAGCAAAGAGACCGGGTATATGCCGGTTCGTGTGTCGGCGGTCGAAAGCGAGGAAATGAAGCGGTTCTACCGGGAACGGCCCCAGTTTAAGGTCGCCGTCGACCAGCTGCAGCATGCCAAGCCGCGCCCGATGTCTCCAGGGTACAAAGAACTGCAGGAAGTGATCATGGCGGAACTCCAGCGGGCGGTGGTGGGGCAGGCCACCGCCGAGGAAGCGGTGCGCGCGGCCGCCGAGAAAGCGGAAAAACTGCTCAAGTGAAGGAACGCCCGGCAGAAAGGAGAATCGCCATGAATCCGTGCGTGGCCCACCGGGGGTGGTCGGGTGCCGCCCCCGAAAACACCCTCGCCGCCATACGTCTGGCTGCGGAGGATCCGGAGATCGAGATGGTCGAGATCGACGTCCAGTTGTCCAGGGACGGCGTTCCCGTCGTCTTTCACGATTTCACCCTGGAGCGGACGACGAACGGTTCGGGACGCGTGTGCGACAGGACCGTGAGGGAACTTCAGGCCCTCGATGCCGGGAGCTGGTTTGACCGGCGGTTTGCGGGGGAAACGATTCCCACGTTGCGGGAGGTGCTGGAATGCGTCAGGGGCCAATGCAAGTTGAACATCGAATTGAAAGCCGCCGGGTTTTCCCCGCCGGGGCTTGCGGAGAAGGTCGTTTCCCTGGTCCGGGAATGCGGGATGCGCGATCAGGTGATCGTCACGTCCTTTCACCATCCGACGGCAAAACGCGTGAAAGAATTGGACCGTGGCTTGACGGTCGGCATCATTGTGTACGGCTGCCCGACGCTGCTGCGTGAACAGATGCGGGATGTACGGGCCGATGTGCTCTCCATCGCGTATCCCTATCTGAGCAAAGAACTTGTTCAGGAGATGCTGGCCGAGGGCAAGGAACTGATCGCGTGGACGGTGGACGATCCCGAGGAGATGCGCGCCATCATGCGCCTCCATCCTTCCATTAAGATTTGCACGAACCGACCGGACGTGTGGAAGCGGGTAAAAGGAGGGGAAAGGCGTTAACGCGGGGCAGCATCCAACGCCTCTGCCACCACATCGACCCAGTGCATGGCGCGCACGGCTCCGTCCAGGCCGGCGCGGTGGAGGCCCAGCTGCATCTGCAGCAGGCAGCCGGGGTTGCCGGTGGCGACGAGATCGGGGGAAAGGCGCGCCACATGGCCCATCTTCCGTTCCAGGATGCGCCCGGCCATCTCCGGCTGGGTGAGGTTGTAGACGCCGGCCGAGCCGCAGCAGCGGTCCGCTTCGGGCAGCTCGCGGAAGGTGACGCCGGGGATGGACGAGAGGAGCTGGCGCACCTCCCGATGAACCCCCATGACGTTGCGCAGGTGGCAGGAGTCCTGGTACGTGACCGTCGCCTCCACGCGGCCGAGGGGCAGCGGCCGGCCGCAGCTTGCGAGGAGCTGGCTGGCGTCGCGCACCCGTTCGCCCATCCAGCGCGCCCCCTCGTCGTCCGGCAGGAGATGGGCGTATTCCTGGAGCATCGCCCCGCAGCCGCCGGCGGCGAGGACGACGAAATCGACGCCGGCGCGGCGGAAGGCTGCGATGTTCCGGCGAGCCAGCTGGCGCGCCAACGCCGTGTCGCCGGTATGGGCGTGCAGGGCGCCGCAGCAGGTCTGCTCCGGCGGGATGATGACCTCGAAGCCCGCTTCGGAAAGGAGCCGCGCCAGGTTCACGTTGGTTTCGGTGTACAGCACGTCCATCACGCACCCGCGAAAGAGGCCCACGGTGGCCACGGGGGCACCCTTCGCCGGGATGCGCGTGCCGATCGTCTCGACGACCCCGCGGGGGGACGGCACGGGCAAGACGGCCTCCATGTCGCGCAGATGGGCCGGCAGGAGGCGGAGCAGGCCGCTTTTGCGCACGACCCTTTGCAGGCCGCTCGTCTGGTAGAACCGCAGCAGGCGGCCCAGCCGCTGCAGCCGCCGCGGATGGGGAAACACGCCGGCGAAAACCACCTTGCGCGCAAGGCGGATGGGCCACGGCGTCGGCGCATGGGCGGCGAGGGCCTCGCGGGCCTGCTCAAGGAGGCGGCCGTAGCGAACGCCCGAGGGGCAGGCCGGCTCGCAGGCCCGGCAGCCGAGGCACAGGTCGAGCTGAGAGCGAAAGGCCTCGTCGGGGACCAAGAAACCGTCCTTGACCGCCTTCATTAGCGCGATGCGCCCGCGGGGCGACGCCGCCTCGTACCCCGTCTCCTGAAACGTGGGGCAGGCCGGCTGGCAAAACCCGCAGCGCATGCAGTTTTCCAGCTCGTCGGCGTCGAGGGCCTCCTGGAGGTGCTTCCATAGCCGGGCGGTCCGGGCCTCGAGGGAAGGCTCTTCTTTCGTTTCCAACGAGGTCGCCATGGCGTTCGGGTTAGGCGTGGACGTGGGGGACACGGTGGATCACCTTCCGTTTCCGCCCGTCCGGCGGAAAGATCTTGCCCGGATTCAGGAGCCCCTGGGGATCAAAGGCGCGCTTGATCCCTTTCAGCACCTCCAGCCCGGCCGCTCCCACCTTCCATTCAAGGTACGGCGCTTTGACCGCGCCGACGCCGTGCTCCCCGGTGATGGTCCCGCCCAGTTCGATGGCCGCGGCAAAAATCTCCTCGAAGGCCTGCTCCACGCGGGCGATTTCGTCCGGGTCGCGGGCGTCGGTCGGGCAGGTGGGATGGAGGTTGCCGTCGCCGGCGTGGCCGAAGGTGCAGATGAGGAGGTCGTACTTTTTCGCGATCTGCGTAATGCGCTCGACCATCGGGGCGATCTGCGCGCGCGGCACGGTGGCGTCTTCGAGGATCGTCGTCGGCCGCAGGCGGGCCAAAGCAGACAGGGCGGCGCGGCGGGCCGTGCGCAGCGCCTCTCCCTCCTCCTCGGTGGCCGCCACCCGGACTTCGCGCGCGCCGCACGCTTCGCAGATGGCGGCGATGCGCTGCAGGTCGCGCTCCACGACCGCCTCCGGGCCGTCCTGCTCGATCAGCAGGAAGGCGGCGATGTCGGTGGGAAGGCCGACGCGCGCGTAATCTTCGACCACCTGGACCGTGGCCCGGTCCATAAACTCCAGCGTGCACGGGATGATGCGGTGGGCAATGATGCTGGAGACGGCGCGGGCGGCGCCGTACAGGTCGTCAAAGAGGGCGCTCATCACTTTGCGGTGCTCCGGCTTGGGCAAAAGGCGCAGCGTCGCCTCGGTGATAACGGCCAGCGTCCCTTCCGAGCCGACGAGGAGGCGGGTCAGGTCGTAGCCGGCCACATCCTTGACCAGCTTGCCGCCGGTGCGGATCACCTCGCCCGACATCAGGACCGCCTCGAGGCCGAGGACGTAGTCCTTCGTCGTGCCGTACTTGAGCCCGCGCAGGCCGCCGGCGCATTCGGCGATGTTGCCGCCGATGGTGGCGATGCGCATGCTGCCGGGGTCGGGCGGGTAGAACAGACCGCGGGCCTCGACGGTCTGGTGCAGGTGCTGCGTGATGACGCCCGGCTGCACCGTCGCCGTCAGGTTTTCCTCGTCGATTTCAAGGATGCGGTTGAGCCGCGTCAGCACGAGGACGATGCCGCCCGCCACGGGGACGGTGCCCGCGCTCAGGTTGGTCCCGCTGCCCCGGGGGATGACGGGGATGCCGTAGCGGCTGGCGATGCGCAGCACCGCGGCCACTTCCTCCGTCGAACCCGGAAAGACGACGGCGTCGGGCATGGCCTGAACGAGCGGCGTGGCGTCGTAGGAATAGGCGACGAGGGCCTCCGGATCGTCGCGGACATGGTCGGCGCCGAGGGCGGCGAGGAGTTCGCGCTTGGCCGCGTCCGGGAGCTTGCCCATGGTCGGTTCGCTCCTTTCGCTTCGTCCGATTGATCTGATCACCCGATCAAAGGGGGCGCCCCTTATTGTAGCCTTTGCTCGGCATATTTGCAAGAAGAGTCCGTCGATTGTGAGAAAAAATGATCAGGTCACTTGACAACATGATCGGTTCCCACTACCATAAAAATCACATCTGATAAAAAATTCAGAACAGGAGGTGCCCGGAGGTGACCTGGGAACAGGTGTACGCGCCGGTGGGCGGTCGCCTGTGGCTGTCGGCGCTCGTCGCCCTGATCCCCATCGCCTTTTTCTTTTACGCCTTGGCCGTGCGCCGGATGAAGGGCCACAAGGCGGGGCTGATCACCGTCGCCCTGGCCATCCTCATCGCCGTCCTCGTCTACCGCATGCCCTTGCCGATGGCCGTGGCGGCCACCGGCTACGGCATCGCTTATGGCTTGTGGCCCATCGCGTGGATCATCGTCACCGCGGTCTTTCTCTACAAGATTACGGTCAAGAGCGGCCAGTTTGCCGTCATTCGCCAGTCCGTCGTCGCCCTTACCGAGGACCAGCGGTTGCAGGCCGTTCTCGTGGCGTTCTGCTTCGGCGCCTTCCTGGAAGGGGCGGCCGGCTTTGGCACGCCGGTGGCCATTTCCGCGGCCCTGCTTGTGGGGCTGGGCTTCAACCCGCTGTACGCCGCCGGGCTGTGCCTCATCGCCAACACCGCGCCGGTGGCCTGGGGCGGCGTGGGCATTCCCATCACCGTCGCCGGTTCCGTCTCGGGCATCGATCCCATGCTGCTCAGCCAGATGGCCGGGCGCCAGCTGCCGCTGCTTGCCATCCTCGTGCCGTTTTGGCTGGTGGCGATCATGGACGGGTGGCGCGGCATCCGCGAAACGTGGCCGGCGGTGCTCGTGGCGGGGCTGTCCTTTGCCGTGGCTCAGTTCGTCACGGCCAACTTCATCAGCCATGAATTGCCGGACATCACGTCGGCCCTGTTTAGCCTGCTCGTGACGGGCGGCTTTCTGAAGGTGTGGAAACCGCGCTTTGTTTTCCGGTTTGAGCACGGGCGCCCGATCCATCTGCCCGCCCGTGAAAGCGCTGTCCGTGAGGTGGCCGCCGCCCAAAGCGGCGCGTCCTCCACCGCGGGCCAGGTGATCAAGGCGTGGTCGCCGTTTCTCCTGCTGACCGTTGTCATCTGGATCTGGAGCCTCAAGCCGGTGAAAAAGGCGTTCCAGGTGTTTACGGTGGACATTCCCGTACCCTTCCTGCACAACCTGGTGCAGAAAGTGCCGCCGGTGGTCGACAAGGTGACGCCCTATGCCGCCGTGTTCAAGCTCGATCTCGTCGGCGCCACCGGAACGGCCATCCTCTTGACGGCCCTCCTGACCCGATTCCTCGTCCGCTTGCCGTGGCGCGACTGGTTCCGGCTGTTTGCCGAGACGGTGCGCGAACTGCGCTGGCCGATCGTCACCATCGGGTCCGTGCTGGGCTTCGCGTACATCGCCAACTATTCCGGGCAGTCGGCGA
This sequence comes from Calditerricola satsumensis, assembly GCF_014646935.1. Classification (GTDB taxonomy): domain Bacteria; phylum Bacillota; class Bacilli; order Calditerricolales; family Calditerricolaceae; genus Calditerricola; species Calditerricola satsumensis. The sequence goes on from NZ_BMOF01000013.1 coordinate 31,249, forward strand.
CGCTGGGGCTGGCGCTGGCGTCGACGGGCAGCCTGTTTCCGTTCTTCTCCCCGGTGCTCGGGTGGCTGGGCGTCTTTCTCACCGGCAGCGACACGTCATCGAACGCGCTGTTTGGCAACCTGCAAAGGGTGACCGGCGAAGGCATTGGCACCGATCCGACGCTGCTCGTGGCCGCCAACAGCACCGGCGGCGTGACGGGCAAGATGATCTCGCCCCAGTCGATCGCGGTGGCGTCGGCCGCGGTGGGGCTGGTGGGGAAGGAGTCCGACCTGTTCCGGTTTACGTTGCGGCATTCGCTGGCGTTGCTCCTCGTCCTGTGCGTGCTGACCGTGCTTCAGGCGTATGCCTTCCCGTGGATGATCCCGAACGGTCGCTAAGGGAAACGGCCACACCGGTCGCGCAGGAGAGGGAGGAGCGAGGGCCCGGGCCTGCGCAAACGGGCGATTGTTCGGATCGCGATCGCTTCGCTACAATGAAGGCGAAGCGCGACGCTCGTGGGATGAGGTGACCGACTTGAACATCCGTCCGATCCGAACGAAGAAGCTGTATGAGGAAGTGGCCGAGGAGCTCAAGCGGATGATTCGCGAGGGCGAGCTGAAGCCCGGCGACCGGCTCGCGTCGGTGAAGGAGCTGGCCGAAGCGTTCAACGTGGGGCGCTCGGCGGTGCGCGAGGCGCTGAGCGCGCTGCAGGCGATGGGGCTCATCGAGATGCGCCAGGGCGAAGGCACCTTCGTGCGCAACTACGACCCCGCCGCCCTCGCCCAGCCCATTGCGTCGGCCATGCTGATGAACCGCGAAGACATTCGGGCCTTTCTGGAGGTGCGCAAGATTCTGGAAGTCGGGGCGGTGGGCCTGGCCGCCAGTCGCCGCACGGCGGACGACCTGGCGCGCATGGAAGCGGCGCTGCGCGAGATGGAGGAGAGCCTGGGCTCCGCCGACGACTTGGGCGAGGCGGCCGACGTCCGGTTTCACCTGGCCATCGCCGAGGCGACGAAAAACCGCATCCTCATCAAGCTGATGAACACCATCGCCGACACGATGCAAGAGACGATGCGCGAAAGCCGCCGCCTGTGGCTTTATGCCGAGGAGGCGACGGCGGAGCGCCTCTACCGCGAACACGTGCGCATCTACGAGGCGATCCGCGACCAGGATGCGCCCTTGGCCCAGCAGCGCATGCTCGCCCATTTGGTGAAGGTGGAGGAAGTGCTCAACCAAGCGGCGGAGGATGCGGACGAGCCAACTGCGGGCCAGGATCCGAACCCCTAAAGGAAAAACGGCGCCCTGTGCCCAAGAGGAGGGAAAGCCATGCGTGTTGCCCTCTTTGTCACCTGTTTGATTGACGCCTTTTTTCCGGAAGTGGCCAAAAGCGCCGTCCGCGTGTTGAGGCGCCACGGGGTGGAGGTGGACGTGCCGCGAACGCAAACGTGCTGCGGCCAGCCGGCCTACAACAGCGGCTACCGCGAAGAGGCGCGGGAGGTGGCCAAGCAGCTGATCCGCGCCTTTGACGGCAGCGCCTGCGTGGTCACGCCGTCGGGGTCGTGCGCGGCGATGGTCCGCTGCGAATACCCGCGGCTGTTTGCTGACGATCCCGAGTGGCGGCCGCGTGCCGAGGCGCTGGCGGCCAAAACCTATGAATTTTCCGAGTTTCTCGTGAACGTCTTGGGCGTGGAGGACCCCGGAGTGACCTTTCCGGCGCGGGCGACGGTCCACGCGTCCTGCCACATGACGCGGGGGCTGGGGGTGAAGGACGAACCCCTGTGCCTGCTCAAACGGGTCAAGGGCTTGGAGCTGTGCCCGCTCCCTTACCGGGAGGACTGCTGCGGGTTTGGCGGCACCTTCGCCGTGAAGATGGCCGGCATTTCCGCGGCCATGGCCGATGAGAAGATCGACCATATCGAGGAGACGGAAGCCGAGGTGCTCATCGGCTCGGACATGGGCTGCCTGTGGCACCTGGGCGGGCGCCTGAGCCGACGGGGGAAGCCGCTGCGCGTGCTGCACGTGGCCCAGGTCCTCGACGGGGGGAGGGAGTAGGATGCGCACGAGCGCGGAGCGTTCCTTTGCCCGGCGCGCCCAGCAGGCCCTCGCCGATTCCACGCTGCGCGCGGCGGTGCGGAAGGCCCAGGAGCGGTTCCGGACGGGCAAGCGGAACGCCGAGGCGGAGCTCGGCCACTGGGAGGCGTGGCGGCGCTTGGGCGAGGCCATCCGCCGCCACACGATCGAAAACTTGGATTTTTACCTGGAGCAGCTGGCCGACAACGTGGAGAAAAACGGCGGCACGGTGGTGTTTGCGGCGACCGAGCGGGAGGCCGTCGACTACGTCGTCCAGGTGGCGCGGGAGGAGGGCGCCCGCCGCGTGGTGAAGTCGAAGTCGATGGTCTCCGAGGAGCTCCACTTGAACCGCGCCCTGGAAGCGCTGGGCGTTGACGTGGTGGAGACCGACCTCGGCGAGTACATCATCCAGCTGGCCGGTGAGCCGCCGTCGCACATCATCGCCCCGTCGATTCACAAGAACCGGCGGCAAATCGCCGAGCTGTTTTCGCGGGTGGCCGGCGAGGCCCTCCCCGATGACACCCCGTCCCTCACCCGGTTTGCCCGGCGGCAGCTCCGACGAGCCTTCCTTGAAGCCGACATCGGCATCACCGGATGCAATTTCGCCGTTGCCGAGACGGGCACGATCGTGCTGGTCAGCAACGAGGGCAACGCCCGCCTGACGACGACGCTGCCGCGCGTGCACATCGCCATCATGGGCGCCGAGCGCATTGTTCCGACGTGGGACGACCTCGACGTGATGCTCCACCTTTTGCCGCGGTCGGCGACCGGCCAGAAGATCACGAGCTACGTGACGGCCATCTCCGGCCCGCGCCGCGCGCAGGATGCCGACGGTCCGGAAGCGTTTCACCTCGTCATCGTCGACAACGGCCGTTTGGACATCCTTGGCACCGCCTACCAGGACGTGCTCCATTGCATCCGCTGCGGGGCGTGCCTCAACGTGTGCCCGGTCTACCGCCACATCGGCGGGCACGCCTACGGCAGCGTCTACAGCGGCCCCATCGGCAAGGTGCTGACGCCGCTGCTCGGCGGCATGGACGAATGGCACGAGCTGCCCCACGCCTCCAGCCTGTGCGCCGCCTGCAGCGAGGCCTGCCCGGTGCGCATCCCGCTCCACGAGCTCCTGATCGAGCACCGCACCGAGCAGGTGACGCGCGGAACGCGCCCGTGGGCGGAGCGCTGGGCCTTTCGCCTCTACCGCTGGGTGGTCACCCGACCGGCCCTCTACCGGCGCGCGGTGCGGTGGGCGCGCCGGCTGCTCGCCCCGCTAGCGGACGGGGAAGGGAAGGTGCGCGTCCAGATCGGACCGCTCAAAGGCTGGACGGCGCAGCGCGACCTGCCGCTTCCGGCGCGCCAGTCGTTTCTCGACTGGTGGGAAGAGGAGGGCCGGAAGGAGGCGGCGCGCCAACACGAACCCCGCACGGAAGGAGAGGGGCGCGATGGCGAACGGAGCGCGTGATGCGCGGCGCGAAGCATTCTTGAATCGCGTGGCCGCGCGGTTGGGCAAGCCGAGAGGTCGGCGGGTGGTGCGACCCGACTTTGGTCCGCTGCCCCCGCAGGCGGAGGAACAGCTGGCCACCCCGGCGGCGCGCGCCGCGGCCTTTTGCCGGGCCCTGGAAGCCCTGCAGGGCCACGCGTCGCGCGTGGCGGATCCGTCGGAGCTGGCCGACGCGGTGCGCGCCATTGTCCGCCGCCACGGCGTTCGGCAAGCGGTGCTGTGGGATGCGGCCCATCCGGCGCTGGAGCAGGTGGAGGCGGCGCTTGGTGCCTCCGGCGTCACCGTGCGGCGCTGGCCCGACGGCGGAACGGTTTACGCCGAGGCGTGCGAGCTGGGCGTGGTGGTGGCGGAAATGGCCGTGGCCCAGACCGGGAGCGTGGTACTGCCGGCGCGGGGCGGGCAGGGACGCAGCGTCAGCCTCCTGCCGCCCGTGCTGCTGGTACTGGTTGACGAAGAACGCGTCGTCGGCACGCTGACCGACGCCCTGCGCGCCATCGGCCAGCGCGCCCGCAGCGGCGACCTGCCGGCGTGCGTCAACCTTGTCACCGGTCCGAGCCGCAGCGCCGACATCGAGATGGACCTGTCCATCGGCGTCCACGGCCCCGGTGCGGTGTATGCTGTGGTAATGAACGGGTCTGCGTCGCGCGAGGCGGATGGACGGTAGCGCAGGTCAACCCTCCCCGTTCCGCAGGGGGAGGGTTGACCTTTTTGTAAACAAGCTGGTCTTTTCCCCCGCGATGCGATTATGTATAGTATAGAAGACACGCGAACAAGCCCTTTCGAATGGAGCAAGGAGGGATGCGCGTATGGGGAAAAGGCCGAAGGGCAAGGCCTTGCGCGTGGTCCTGATCGGTCTGTTTATCTTGGCGCTGCTCGTCACCGCGCTGCAGCCTGCCTTGGCCGACGCGACGGTGGGCGAAACGGTGGTGACGCTGGGCAAGGACCTGACGCCGTCGCAGCGGGAGGCGGTGCTGCAGGAGATGGGCGTCGACCCGAACGCGGTGACGATCGTCGAGGTGACCAACGCCGAGGAACATCGCTACCTGGGCAATATCCTGCCGAAGAGCGCCATCGGGCGGCGCGCCATCTCGTCGGCCAAGATTACCTTGGAACAGCCGGGTTCGGGAGTGAACGTGGAAACGCACAACATCACGTGGGTGTCCGAGTCGATGTATGTGAACGCGCTGCTGACGGCGGGGGTCAAGGATGCCACCGTGTACGTGACGGCGCCGATCCCCGTGTCGGGCACGGCGGCGCTGACGGGCATTGTCAAGGCCTTTGAGCAGGCGACCAACACCTCGATCAGCGAGGAGCAGAAGCAGGTGGCCAACGAGGAGATGGTGCGCACGGCCCAGCTCGGGGAAAAGATCGGAGACCCCGACAAGGCGGCCGAGCTGATGCTCCGGTTGAAGGAGGAGCTGGCCAAACAGGGCGGACAGCTGTCCGACGAGGCCCTGCGCCAGCTGATCATTAACGTGGCCGGCGACCTCAACATCCAGCTGTCCGACCAGGACGTGGCGCAGCTGGCCGAGCTTTTGAGGCGCATCGCCAGTCTGCCGATCGACTGGGCCAGCGTGCGCGACCAAGTAGCGCTGGTACGGGACAATCTGGATCAGATTCTCAATGCCGAGGAAACGCGCAGCGTGCTGCGGGCGTTTCTCGATTTTCTTGTCGCCCTTTTTGACGCCGTGGCTCGGCTGTTCGGCTGATGCGCGTCCCCGAGTAGGGGGCGTGTTTTTTTTGTTCTGTTCAGGGGGGGAAGTGGGAGGCACACGAGTCCCTCTATCCTTGAAAGCGCCTTCGATTGTGATAATATTCCGAACAGTGTATAGTGATTTCCTATAGAGAGTATATTGACAATTACATCGATTTCTCTGATACTTTACTTGCAGGCATGATTTTTTTCATCCATACCACATGACAGGGGGGAATGTTATGTCCACGCGTGAACAATGGGGGACGCGAGCGGGTTTCGTGCTCGCGGCCATCGGGTCCGCCATCGGTTTGGGCAACATCTGGCGTTATCCTTACGTGTTGTATGAAAACGGCGGCGGCTCGTTCCTGATCCCGTACTTCTTTGCCCTTTTCACGGCGGGGATCCCGATCTTGCTTCTGGAGTTTTGGATCGGCCACCGGTACAGAAAGGCGGCGCCCTACGCGCTGCGCGACTTGGCCCGCGGATGGTCGTGGCTCGGCTGGTGGCCGGCGATGGTTTGCTTTGTCATCGTCACGTATTACGCGGTTGTGCTGGCCTGGGCGCTCAGCTACATGTACTTTTCCTTTGGCCTGCAGTGGGGCGACGACACGAAAGCGTTCCTGTATGGGAACTTCTTGAAGTTGACGGACAGCCCGAGCGTTGTCGGCGGCCTGCAGTGGCACATTGTGCTGCCCGTGGTGATCGTGTGGGCGATCGTGTTCTTCTACGTCTACCGCGGTGTGCGCAAGGGCATTGAGCGGGCCAACAAGGTCATGATCCCGTTGCTCCTCGTCATGATTGCCATTGTCGTGTTCCGTGGCGTGACCCTGCCCGGCGCGGTGGACGGCCTGAACCACCTGCTCACGCCCGATTTCAGCAAGCTCGCCAATCCGCAGGTGTGGATTGCCGCGTACAGCCAGGTGTTCTTCAGCCTAAGCATTGCCTTTGGCGTCATGATCACCTACGCCAGCTACCTGCCGAAGCGCGCCGACATCAACAACAGCGCCTTCATCACCGGCCTGGCCAACAGCGGCTTTGAGTTCTTCGCCGCCCTGGGCGTCTTCGGCGCCATCGGCTTTTTGGCGCATGTGCAAGGTGCCGACGTGAAGGATGTGGCCAGCGCGGGCCCGGGTCTGGCCTTCGTGGTCTTCCCGAAGATCATCAGCGAGTTGCCGGCGCTCAACGAGCTGTTCGGTGTCCTGTTCTTCGGCGCCCTCGTCCTTGCCGGGCTGACCTCGGCCATCTCGCTTGTCGAGGTGTCCATCGCCGCGGTGATGGAGAAGTTCTCCTGGTCGCGGCAGAAGGCGGCTTCCATCGTGTGCGGTGCCGCCTTCGTGGGCAGCCTGGTCTACACGACGGGCGGCGGGCTGTACTACCTCGACATCGTCGACCACTTCATCAACGCGTTTGGCGGCCTGCTCGTCGGCTTGCTGGAAGTGATCCTTGTCGGGTGGGTGGTGAAGAAGACGGCCGAGGCGCGGGCCTACACCAACACCATGTCCGACTTCGCCATTGGCTCGTGGTGGGACTTCTGCGTGCGTTACGTCACCCCGATCGTCCTTGGGGCCATGACCCTTCTGAACCTGGTAAAAGAGTTTCGCGAGCCGTACGAGGGGTACCCGCTGTGGGCGCTCCTCACGCTCGGGGCGGGTGTGGCCGCGGCGGCCCTCATCGTGTCCGTGGCGTTCCACCTGTCAGACGCTCGAAACCTGAAACCGGTGTCGCACGGCAAACAGGAGGGGATGTGAACGATGTCCGGTCTTGCTGTGGCCATGTTGCTGTTCGGCGCCGTCGGGCTGTGGGGCGGTCTGGCGTTGTGCCTGTCGATTGCCTGGAAGCGGCGTGACGTCCGTTCGTGAAAAACGGCGGCGGAAAGTGTTGACGTTTCTGCCGATAAGGCATATGATTATTCTCAACAACCGCACAACTGCATAGGCAGTGCACCTACTCTTATCCAGAGCGGTGGAGGGACTGGCCCGATGAAACCCGGCAACCCCGGAACGCGTTTCCGGAGAGGTGCCAATTCCAGCAGAACCCCGCGGGGTTCTGGGAGATAAGAGGAAGGCGACGCACGGCTTGACCGCAAGCGCCCTCTTCTTATCGGAGAGGGCGTTTCTTTGTCCGCGGGCGCGGCATTGGGCGTCGCGAAGGGAGGATGTCGGGGATGGACCGTCATGCGCGCAACACGCTCTCCATTGGGTCGTTTCAGGTGGAATGCGGCGCGGTGTTGCCCGAGGTAACCGTGGCCTACGAAACCTGGGGCACCCTTTCCCCCGAGCGGGACAATGTCGTGCTTGTCTGCCATGCGCTGACCGGCGATGCGCGTGCCGCCCGCACCCCGGACGGCCCCGGCTGGTGGGAGGGACTGATTGGCCCGGGACGGTACATCGACACGAATCGCTATTTCGTCATCGCGTCCAACGTGCTCGGCGGTTGCTACGGGACGACGGGGCCCTCGAGCACAAATCCGGCCACAGGCAAGCCCTACGGATCGGCCTTTCCGCCGGTGACGATCCGCGACATGGTGCGCGTGCAGGCCCGGCTGCTTGACGCCCTGGGCATCGACCGGGTCCTGGCGGTCATCGGGGGCTCGATGGGCGGCATGCAGGTGTTGGAATGGGGCGTCATGTACCCTGACCGCGTCGGCCGCCTGATCCCCATGGCCACGGCGGCGTACCTGTCGGCCACCGCCATTGCCTACAACGACATCGGCCGTCAAGCCATCTTGGCCGATCCCAACTGGCGTGGCGGCGACTACTACCCCGGTCCCGGGCCGGAAAAGGGGCTCGCCATTGCCCGCATGGTCGGAATGGTGACGTACCGCTCGGTGGCGCTCTTTGACGAGCGCTTTGGCCGCAGCGTGCGCAACGGGAAAGCGATCCACGATCCGGATGTGCTGTTCGAGGTGGAAAGTTACCTGCGCTACCAGGGAGAGAAACTCGTTCGGCGGTTTGATGCCAACACGTATCTCCTCTTGTTGCGCGCCATGGACACCCACGACATCGGCCGCGGCCGCGGCGGGCTCGATGCCGCTCTGTCCCGCATCACGGCGCCGGTGCTCTTTGTGGGGATTGAGGAAGATCTTCTCTATCCGCCCGCCCATTTGCGCGACTTGGCGGCGCGGCTGCGCCGGATGGGCAAGGACGCGCGTGTGGTGGAAATTTCCACGCCCTACGGCCACGACGGGTTTCTCATCGAGCTCGACCAAATCGGTCCCCATGTGCGCGCATTTCTCGCTGAAGCGCATGTGGTGGCGGCGAAAACGGCCTCACGCCAAGTGGTGTGAGGCCCTTTTGCGTGCGCAAAGGCCAGACGGCAGTGGAACACGATACGGAAAAGGAAGAATGTGCTTCGCCGTAGGGGAGGCCCCTTGACAAGCGGGAAAGGGGACGCGCGAGGCTCGGGAAAGGGACGCGGGCGGTCCCTCCGTTTCTTGACGCTCTTTTGGGACAAGGAGTACAATAATCGTGTCATAAATTGTTCAATCTTTTAACGGAGGCTTCCTCTGGAAGCTTTTCTGCTGTTTTTCACGAAGAAAGCCGGCAGGGAAAAGGGGGCGTGACAGGGCGGCGAGGAGAGAAACGCAAGAAGACGACAGACTGCGGATAGGAGTCGGAGGCGTTTTTGGGGGCATGCGAGCGCACACAACCCGTGCGGGAGATCCGTGAAGGAGGGACTTGCGTTGGCCAGCGATCGGGCCTTTTTCTATCGCCGGTTGCACTCCCTGCTGGGGGTCATCCCGGTCGGGGCGTTTCTGGTGGAGCACCTGATCACGAACTACTTCGCCACGCGCGGCGAAGAAGCCTTTACGGAGAAGGTTCTGTGGATCAACAACCTGCCGTTTTTGATCTTGCTCGAGGTGTTCTTTATTTTTCTGCCGATCCTGTTCCACGGCGTGTACGGGCTGTATATCGCGTATCAGGCCAAACCCAACCTGGGCAGCTTCGGCACGTTCCGCAACGCCATGTTCGTACTGCAGCGCGTGACGGGCGTGATCACGCTCATCTTTATCGCCTGGCACGTGTGGGAGACGCGCGTGCAGGTGGCGCTCGGCAACGTGGCCAAGGAAGAGCTGTATGACCTGATGGTCGCGATCCTGTCCAACAACTGGATGTTCGCGTTTTACCTGGTGGGCGTGATCGCGGCGGTCTTCCACTTTGCCAATGGCCTTTGGTCCTTCCTCGTCAGCTGGGGCATCACGGTGGGGCCGCGGGCGCAGCGCATTTCCACCTACGTGACGATGGCCATCTTCGTCTTTGTCTCGTACATCGGCGTTGCGGCGCTCCTGGCCTTCCGGAACGCAGCGATGGCGCTTGGTTCATAATCGGGGAAGGAGTGACAGGGAATGAGCAAACAATGCCTGATCGTCGTCGGGGGCGGTTTGGCTGGCCTGATGGCGACGATTAAAGCGGCCGAAGCGAATGTTCCGGTTAAACTGTTTTCCATCGTGCCGGTCAAGCGTTCCCACTCCGTCTGCGCCCAGGGCGGCATCAACGGCGCGGTGAACACGAAAGGGGAAGGCGATTCCCCGTGGCAGCACTTTGACGACACCATCTACGGCGGCGACTTTTTGGCCAACCAGCCGCCGGTCAAGGCGATGTGCGAAGCCGCGCCCGGCATCATCTACATGTTCGATCGCATGGGCGTGCCCTTCAACCGCACGCCAGAAGGGCTGATCGACTTCCGCCGCTTCGGCGGGACGCTGTACCACCGCACGGCGTATGCCGGGGCGACGACGGGGCAGCAGCTGCTCTACGCCCTTGACGAGCAGGTGCGCCGCCACGAAGCGCGCGGGATGGTGGAGAAGTACGAGCATTGGGAGTTCCTCTCCATCGTGAAGGACGACGAGGGGCGCTGCCGCGGCATCGTGGCCCAGGACCTGCGCTCGATGGAGATCCGCTACTTCCGCGCCGACGCCGTCATCCTGGCCACCGGCGGACTGGGGATGATCTTCGGCAAGTCGACCAACTCCGTCATCAACACCGGTTCGGCGGCGTCGAGCGTGTACCAGCAGGGCGCCTACTACGCCAACGGCGAGTTCATCCAGGTGCATCCGACGGCCATTCCAGGCGACGACAAGCTGCGCTTGATGTCCGAGTCGGCCCGCGGCGAGGGCGGCCGCGTGTGGACGTACAAGGACGGCAAGCCCTGGTATTTCCTTGAAGAGAAGTACCCGGCCTACGGGAACCTGGTGCCGCGCGACATCGCCACGCGGGAGATCTTCCACGTGTGCGTCGACCTGAAGCTCGGCATCAACGGCGAAAACATGGTCTACCTCGACCTGACGCACAAGGATCCCAAGGAGCTGGACATCAAGCTCGGCGGGATCATCGAGATCTACGAGAAGTTCGTCGGCGAAGACCCGCGCAAGGTGCCGATGAAGATCTTCCCCGCCGTGCACTACTCGATGGGCGGGCTGTGGATCGACTACAACCACATGACGAACATCCCGGGCCTCTTTGCCGCCGGGGAGTGCGACTACCAGTACCACGGCGCCAACCGCCTGGGGGCCAACTCCCTCCTCTCCTGCGTCTTTGGCGGGATGGTGGCCGGCCCGAAGGCGATCGAGTACATGCGCGGCCTGGAAAAATCGGCCGAGGACCTGCCCAGCTCGCTGTTTGAGGCGCAGCAGAAGAAGGAGCAGGAGAAGTTTGACCAGATCCTCAAGATGGACGGCACCGAAAACGCCTACCTCCTGCACAAGGAGCTCGGCGAGTGGATGACCGACAACGTCACCGTCGTCCGCTACAACGACCGCCTGCTGAAGACCGACGAGAAGATCCAGGAACTGATGGAACGCTGGAAGCGCATCAACGTCAACGACACGGCCAAGTGGTCCAACCAGGCGGCCACGTTCACCCGCCAGCTGTGGAACATGCTCGAGCTGGCTCGCGTCATCACCTTGGGCGCCTACTACCGCAACGAAAGCCGCGGGGCGCACTACAAGCCGGAGTTCCCGGAACGGAACGACGAGGAATGGCTGAAGACGACCAAGGCCAAGTGGACGCCCGACGGCCCGGTCTTCGAGTACGAGCCGGTCGACACGTCCCTCATCAAGCCGCGTCCGCGCCGGTATGACGTGCCCAACAAGGCGAAGGGGGCGAAAGCATGAGCGAGCAAAAGACGGTGCGCCTGATCATCAAGCGGCAGGATGGCCCCGACAGCCAACCCTACTGGGAAGAGTTTGACGTTCCGTACCGGAAGAACATGAACGTGATCAGCGCGCTGATGGAGATTCAGCGCAACCCGGTCAACGCCAAGGGCCAAAAAACGCGCCCGGTGGTGTGGGAGTCGAACTGCCTGGAAGAGGTGTGCGGCGCCTGTTCGATGGTCATCAACGGCAAGCCGCGCCAGGCGTGCACGGCACTGATCGACAAGCTGGAGCAGCCGGTGCGCCTGGAACCGATGGCCACCTTCCCGGTCGTGCGCGACCTGATCGTCGACCGCAGCCGCATGTTCGACGCCCTGAAGCGCGTCAAGGCATGGATTCCGATCGACGGCACCTACGACCTGGGCCCGGGTCCGCGCATTCCCGAGTCCAAGCGGCAATGGATGTACGAGCTGTCCAAGTGCATGACCTGCGGGGTGTGCCTGGAAGCGTGTCCGAACGTCAACGCCAAATCCTCCTTTATGGGCCCCTTCATCTTTAGCCAGGTGCAGCGCTTCAACATGCACCCGACGGGGGCCATGCACAAGGAAGAGCGCCTCGACGCGATCATGGGCGAGGGCGGCCTTGCCGAGTGCGGCAACGCGCAGAACTGCGTCCAAGCCTGTCCGAAGGGCATCCCGCTCACCACGTCCATTGCCGCGCTGAACTGGGAGCTGACGAAGTACGCCTTTAAGAAATGGCTGCGTTCGTAAGGCTTCGACGCATGTTCCCCCGCCATGGGCGGGGGTTTTTCGTTCAGGAGGGACCCCATGGACTTGCGGTTTGCCGAACTGGTCCCGGCCACCTTCGTGCGCCGCCTCAACCGCTTTGTGGCGGAGGTGGACCGAGACGGAGAGCGGATGCCGGTGCATGTGCCAAGCACCGGACGGCTCGACACGGTGCTCGTGCCGGGGCGTTCCTGCTTCCTGCGCCCGGGAAAGGGCCGAGCGCGCCGCTATCCGTATTCGCTGTTTCTCGTGCGCGCGCCGGAGAGCTGGGTGTGCATCGACGCGCTCGTGGCCAACGCGGTGGCGGAGGCCCTCCTCGTCGCCGGGAGGGTGCCGGGCGTGCCCGCCGGCGACGTGCGGCGCGAGGTGGCCTGGTGCGGACACCGCGTCGATTTTGCCGTTTCCGCCGAAGGCCGGCTGCATCTCATTGAAGTCAAGTCGGTCAACCTGGCCGTCGCGCGCCTCGCTCTCTTTCCCGACGCGCCGACGGAACGGGGCACGCGTCACCTGCGCGCCCTTCAGGAGGCCCAGCAACGCGATGCGGCCCAGGCGCACGTGCTCTTTGTCGTGCAACGCGCCGATGCGGACGCCTTCGCCCCCCACGAGGCGGTTGATCCCGCTTTCGCACAGGCGCTGCGCGCGCTGGCGGCCGCCGGTGCCAACGTGCAGGCGGTGCGAACCCGGGTTTCCCCATTGGGCCTCTCGGTGGCGGAGTGGCTGCCTGTCCGGCTGTGAGATGTGGCGGTCGACGCGTCCCGTAAGCCCACGGCCCTTCGTTGACGCTCATTCACCGTTCAGGAGGGATGGAGATGCGCGCCTCGTTTGTCCAGCCCGATCTCGAGACGTGGTTTTCTTCGTTCCGCTTTTCCGTGCCGATCAAGGTGCGCTTTTCGGAGACCGATGCCCTCGGGCACCTGAACAACGTCTTCTATATTGCCTACTTTGAGCAGGGCCGGCTTGACTACTTCGAGGCCCTCGGCGTGATGGGTGACCTGCTGGATCCGCGCGGGGAAAAGGCGGTGGTCGCGGCCGACATCGAATGCCATTACTTGGCCCAAGTCTTCTATGGCCAGCCCCTCAGGCTTCACGTGAAGACGGCGCGGATTGGCACGTCCTCCCTCGACCTGCATTACGCCCTGTGGAACGAGGCGACGAGCCAGATGGCCGCCGTGGCTCGGGGGGCGTTGGTGATGATTGACCGCCGCACCGGCAAGAGCACGCCCATTCCGGATTCCATCAAGGAAACGATTGCATCGTTTGAAATTATTGGAAATAAATAGATGGGATGCCAATGGGCATCCCAAATATTATTTCGCAAATTTTACAAACCATTTGTGTTTACCTTCCGTTGCATCAAATTCCCTTATTTTAACAAAATAAGGTAATAAAGTTAAAGCACCAAGAACATATCTCGCAGTATCTATATGTTGTAAATTTTGCTGTCTAACCCGTCCATTCTTTTTTAATATATCTATTGCTTTGTAAAAGTAAGATTTCTCCATTTTTCTTTCTACACCTTTTTTCAAACGTATTATGATTGCATCATCTGTTATTTCGAGAACTTCAGCGGTTGCTTGTTCCTTTAATGTAGGAATGAATCTTCTTGTTTTTAGTATTTCTTTCAATTCAAACCATACTTCTTCAACATTCATTTTGATCACCCTTTTTGCAATATAGAGTCGTACTACATTATGCATGATAAGCTTTTCAAGGCCCATTTTCCACCTCCTCTTGCACCGACCATGCGGCTGGCACATACGTTGATGTTGACCGTATCCCCTCAGCCTGCAGGTGTGGACTGCACAAGGAGGGTTAGCCCATTTGAAGGAGAGGGGTACCACCAAAAAGCCGCTGTTGACGAACCGAGAGAGAGAAGTGTTCGAGCTCTTGGTGCAGGACAAGACGACGAAAGAAATCGCCCGCCAGCTCTTTATCAGTGAAAAAACGGTCCGAAACCATATATCCAACGTGATGCAAAAGTTGGGTGTGAAAGGGCGATCGCAGGCCGTGGTGGAGCTGGTGCGGCTCGGGGAACTGAAAATTTAATTGCGATCCCCTCCCCTTGCTTCTCGCCGAAGCTGGGGGTTATTTTTGTTGGGCGCGTGGCCGGTTTCCCAGCAGGTCGTTCAGGGCGCCGGCCAGGTCGGGGTAGCGGAAGCGATAACCGAGCTGAAGGGCCTTGGCGGGCGTGACCGCCTGACCGGAGAGAAGCAGGGCTTCGGCCATTTCGCCAAACACTGCGCGCAGGACCAGGCCCGGAACGTGTAGCCAGCTGGGGCGGCCCAACGCGCGCCCCAGCTCGCGCGCAAAGGATGCCTGGGTGTGCGGTTCGGGGGCCACGGCGTTGATCGGCCCGGACGCATCTGGACGGTCGAGACAGAAGCGGACAAGCTCGATGACGTCGCGGTAATGAATCCACGGAAAGGGTTGGGTTCCGGAGCCGAGGGGCCCGCCCAAAAACAAGCGGAAAGGAAGGAGGAGCCGCACGAGGGCACCGCCTTCAGGGCTGAGCACGATGCCCAGGCGCAGAAGGACAACCCGCACCCCGCAGCCTTTTGCTTCCCAGGCCGCCGCTTCCCACGCCTGGCAGACGGTGGCGAGAAAACCGTCGCCGGCCGGCGCCGTTTCGTCGACCGGCTCGGAAGTGGACCCGTATATCCCCACCGCCGAGGCGCTGATCAGCACGCGGGGCCGTGGGGATGCGCCCTGCAGGGCTTGAACCAACGCGCGCGTGGATCCCACGCGGCTTTCCAGGATGCGGCGTTTGGCTTTGTAGGTCCAGCGTTGGTTGATCGTCTCGCCCGCCAGGTGGATCACGGCGTCGGAGCAGGAAAGGTGCCGTTCCCATCCGCTTCCGTTCAGCCATTCGGCCACATCGGCCCGCGGGTCAACTTTCCGTGCGGCGGAGGCCACATTGCGCGTCAGCACGGTGACGCGATGCCCGGCATCGAGCAGGTCGGAAACGAGAGCGCGGCCAATAAGTCCTGTTCCACCGGTGACGATGATGCGCATCGTGACCCTCCTGTTTTCCTTCCGGTTTGTTTTTTATTTTCATTAAGCGAATACAAACGTGCAGAAGAAGCAGGCGTTTGTATTGATTTAACTAAAGATTTAATTTGTTATGTTTATTATGTATCTTGCATAAACGGTTTTGGGAAGATGGAACATTGACTGGTCTAACAGGATGTAGTAAATAAAATATTAAACATTTCATTCTATTTAGTAGCATTCCTGTAATGAAACATGCGGGGGTTTGAGCAAATGAAAACCTCCTGATATCGTGGT
>NZ_BMOF01000014.1 GCF_014646935.1 Calditerricola satsumensis
AGATTTTCTCGTGAGTGACCGGCTTCACTTCGGTTAGGTTTTTATGTGAGTTGACACGTGGCAGCACGACAACCTTTCGTCCGCATCGGAACGACAAGGAAAGGGAAGGAAATCGCCGGATGACGGCGAAGACGTTGGAGAGACGCGCAGCCGAGAGGAGGAGTGACCATGGCCACGTTTCGCCTCCCGCCTTCCTTGTTGCTGAGTTTGGCCACCTTGTTCTGGGCGGGCAATTTTGCGTTTGGCAAGGTGTTGGTGGCCACGCTCCCGCCGATCACCCTTTCCCTCGTGCGGTGGAGCCTTTCCTTTCTCGTCTTGCTCCCCTTTGCCTGGCGCGACGTGCGGGATGCGCTCCCCCTACTCCGCCAACACGCCAAACCCCTCTTGACCATGGCCGTAACCGGGGTGGCCGGTTTTAATGCCTTGACCTATGTCGCCCTCCAGTCCACCACCGCCATCAACGCCGCCTTGATGAACACGGCCGCCCCCATCGTCGTGTTGGCCTTGTCGCGCGTGCTGCTCGGCGAACGCGTGAAACCGGTACAACTGGTCGGCATCGTCCTCTCCTGTGCGGGCGTGCTGTGGATTCTCGTGGGGGGCGACCTGCATCGCCTGCGCACGCTGACGTTTCACCTCGGGGACGTGCTCATGCTTGTGGCCATCACGGCATGGGGCCTCTACTCGGTGCTGATGAAAAAGCATGGCCACCTCCTGCCCCAGCGCGCCTCCTTCCTCGTTACTATCGCCATGGCCTGTGCGCTGCTCTTTCCGTTGGCCGCTACCGAACGCGCCGAATGGGACGCGTTCCTTACCTTAAGCCCCATGGCGTTGGCGCTCCTCATCTATGTGGGGACCTTTCCTTCGGTGATCGCCTTTCTGTTGTGGAACCGCGCCGTCATGATCATCGGACCGTCACGGGCCTCCATCTACCTCAACCTGATCGTGCTCTTCGCGGCCATCCTGGGCGCGCTCGTGCTGGGCGAACGGGTCACCCTGGCCCACGTGGTGGGGGGCATCCTCGTGATGGGAGGCGTGTACCTGGCTACGGCACCCACCCCGTTTCGCTGGTCTCGCCGCCCCACCCAATTCGAAACACCGGAAGTGCGTTCGTCCTTCGTCGCGGGTGATGGCAAGACGGTCACGCGTCCGGCAAAACGCAACCCGAACAAATAAAAGAACGCCGCCCGGAGGGGGCGGCATCATGCTGTTCGTCGAAGCGGACCCGCTTGGTGGACGTTAATCGTCGGCAGCCCCAACGATCACCAGGAGAATGAACAGCACTAGCACAATCGCAAAATCGTCCAAGTTGTCGAAGAAGGAACCCATAGTGACACCACCCCTCGCGAAATGTCGATAGCGGATTGGCTATCGCACTTTACTTTATGAGCGGCATCAAAGGAGTGCGTTACAACAAACGCCCATTTTTCGCGCGGGTCAACACAACATCAAAAAAGAAAAAGCCGCCCGCTCGGCGGCACACGGACGCTCGTCGGAGATTCCCGGTCTGCTCGCCCTCAGTCGTTCGTCCCGGAGGATGAAGAGTACCGGCTGGAAGCGTATCGGCAGGAGTCGTAGCAGGAATCGTGCTTGTCGTATTTGTGGTAACGTTTGTGATATTTGTCGTACTTCTTATGGTATTTGTAGTATTTGTGGTATTTGCTGTAACCGCTGCACGAGTCATAGCAGGAATAGCCGGAGGAGTCATGACAGGAGCTGGGATGCTTGCAGCCCATCTTGTAGTAGTCCGCTTTATGCTTGTGGTAGTAGTACTTCTCATAGTAGTAGCGGTATTTCTTTTTGTCGCACTTGTGCTTTTCGGCCATCTCCATGTAATGTGCGGCGCGCTTTTTGTGGTAGTCGTACTTCTCAAAGTAATAATGATAAGGGTACGACATACGAATCCTCCTTTCGCGGGATACTTCAGGTTATGATCGACGACCAGGTGGAGTCTGGATGCTTGTCACGGTACCGCTCCGCCAAACGGAAAACGGCGACCGTCGTCGCCCGGTATGCGCGCAGGCGCCGTCCTCAACATGTGCGCGTGTCACAGGGGGCCGTTTCGATCTGGATCGTGACATGATGAATCCGAAACATCTCCCGAATCTTCTGCACGGCTTCTTGTAGAACGGTTTGGGCGTCGGCTCCTTCGCGGACGACCAGGTGACAGCTCAGGGAATCAAAACCGGAGGTAATCGTCCAGATGTGCAGGTCATGGACGTCCACCACGTCGCGAAGACCGCGAAGCGCGCTTTCGACGCGATCTCTCGAGACGCCAAGGGGCGAACCCTCCATCAGGATGCGCACGGCGTGGTGAAGAATCCCCCACGCGCTTTTCAGGATCAAGGCCGCCACCACGAGGCTGATGAGCGGGTCGACCGCATACCACGAAAACCAGAACATCAACAGTCCCGCTACAAGAGCCCCCACCGACCCCAGGGCGTCGCCGAGGACATGCAGATACGCGCTCCGCAGGTTCACGTTCCCTTTCACGTCCCCTTTTCGCATGAGCCACCACGCGCTGAGCAGGTTTGCCACAAGCCCGATCGTCGCAACGATGATCATCGTTCCGCTGGCCACCTCGGGCGGCTGGAAAAATCGCGCAACCGCCTCCCACGCGATGATCCCGGCGATCCCCAGTAGAGTCGCACCGTTAACCAGCGCCGCCAGAACCTCCGCCCGAGAGAAGCCATAGGTCATGCCCGGCGACGGCGGACGCGCAGCCAGCATCATGGCCAGGAGGCTCAGGGCCAATGAGGCGGCATCGCTCAGCATGTGCCCGGCATCCGAGAGGAGGGCCAGGCTGTGGGTCAGCAGTCCGCCGAAAAACTCCAACAGCATGATGCCACCGGTGATGAAGAGGGCCGCCGTCAGGGCCCGCTTGTTGTGTGCACGACCCCCTGCGCCGATCGGGCCATGTGAAGCCTGCGAATGCACATGATCCTGGTGGAAAGAATCATGGAAATGGTGATGATGATGCAAGCCGACCCCTCCCTACTCATGTTCCAGATGGGCGAGCACTTGGCTGAGCAACGTCAGCACATGGTCATCGTCACACGTGTAAAAGAGCGACTGTCCTTGCCGTCGATACTTGACCAAACGCATGGACCGGAGAAAAGCCAGCTGGTGGGATACGGCGGATTGCGACAATCCCAGCGTTTCGGCGAGGTCCGTAACGGAACGCTCCTCCTGCGCCAACAAATGCAAGATGCGAATGCGCGTCGGATCCGCCAACGCTTTAAACGTAAGCGCCGCGCGCTCTGCGATTTCCAGAGACAAGTTTGTGACATTTTTCCCTTTCGCCATGTCGGATCCCTTCCGTTTCCACCCTGTGACGCTGCTGTCGTGCTACCGACTCGCTCTCTGCAATTTATGAGTATATGAGAGTTTGTTCATATATTCATTTTAAAAAAGCCCCTTGCGCTTGGCAAGAGGTTCCTTCCCCCTTCGCTAACAACGTACAGCGTTCGGGGAGACTGGATCGTTCAATGGTGACGCGAATTTTGCTCTTTTCTTCCCATTGCCGCGGCCAGCGTCAGCACGAGCTGGACCTCGCCCGTCCCGATATCCAGGCGGCGGGCAATCTCTTCCGCGGGCAGTCCGTCCCGCGCCAGATCCAGGACGGCGCGGTAACGCTCCCCGATTGCGGCGGCATCGAAGGCCTCCGCATCTCGCTCCGGCGCGGCAGGCTGCGGCGCGCCGGCGTCTCCCGATGGCGCCGCCGAGGACAGGCCCCCGACATTCTCCTGACGCACCGCCCCTTCCCGAACGATCGCCGCCAGCGCCTCCACGCGGCCTTCCAGCTCGGCCACGCGGCGCTGGAGCTCCTGCACCGCTTGTTCCAGGTCGCGCCGCTCGTCCCGCCAGGCGCGCAGAAGCTTTTGGTTGTCTTCGGTCCACAGGGCCGTATACTCATCGAGCACGGCCAAGAGGGCCTCTTGCTCGCCGGCGGGGTCATCCCGACGGGCCAACTCCCGCGCCACCACGCGCGGCACCCACCAGCGCACCGCCGCAATTCCCACCAACAGCCCTGCGGCCAAAACCAGCCAGCCGCCCATGTTCCGCCTCCTTTCCGTCTCACGGCGCGCACAGCACGCGCTTGTACCGTCCGAGGGCCCCGCGCAAGCGATAAATGGCCTTGGTGTGCAGCTGGGAAATGCGCGACGGCGACAGCCCCATGACCTCGGCGATCTCGGTGAGGGAGAGGGATTCGTAGTAAAACAGCGTGACGACCAGCCGTTCCTTCTCCGGAAGCCGCTCGATGGCCCGGGCAAGGATCTCCTTCACCTGCTTGGCCTGCACGAGGTCCTCCGGCGACGGCGCCTCCTGGTCGGTCACCGTCATGTGCCGAGACGTCGCTGCCCCCTCGTCGTCCACCACCGGCTCGTCGAGGGACACCTGAACGGCGCGCACCATGTCCCGCAGCACCTGGTGGAGCGACTCGACCGACATGCCGAGGTGGTGGGAGACCTCCTCCTCCGTCACCGATCGCAGGTAGCGCTGCTCGAGCTCGGCGTAGGCGTCCTCCACCTTCTTGGCCTTTTCCCGGAAGGAGCGCGGCACCCAATCCATCTCGCGCAGGCCGTCGTAGATGGCGCCGCGGATGCGCCAGACGGCGTACGTCTCAAAGCGCAACCCGCGGCGGTGGTCAAACTTGCGCATGGCGTCGAGCAGGCCGATCATCCCGTAGCTGCGCAGGTCTTCCACCGGCACCGCCGCCGCCAGCGAGCGCGTCAGTTGGACAATCACGCGGTCAACCAGCCCGGCGTAGCGTTCCACCAAGGCCCGTTCCGCCTCGCGGTCCCCGTCTTCCTTCCACGCGCGCCACAGCGCGCGCACCTGCTCGTTTTCCACGGCTGTCACGCCCCTCGCCCCCTTAGGACTCCTCCTCCATCATCCGTCGGACGGTGGACACCACCCGCCGCACATCGCTTGCCTCTTCTGCCGTCAGGCGCGGCGGGGTGAGCGGGACAAAGCCAGTCGCATCCGATCCGCGTTTTGACGCCTCCGAAACGGCATCCGCTTGGTCGGTCCGCGAGGACGCATGGGACTCAACCCCTGCGGCCGCTTCACACGGTACCCCATCCCCTGCGGCCCCGTCCAACGCGAAACCCGATGCGGCATCCTCTCCCTTGGGCGACGTTGGCGCGTTCGGGAACACCGGGCCCCGCCCGTCCGTGAGCACCCGGCGCAACACTGCGGCGGCCACCATCGAAACCGCCCCAAAGCACGCGAAGACAACCGCCGCACGCACCAGCGCCGTGAGCACGGTGTTGGCCCACAGGGCGGCAAGGAAGGAGAGGGCTGAAACCACCGCCGCCGCAACAAGGCTGCCCTTCACCCACACCGTCATGGCTCAAACTTCCTTTACCCCTTTTTGGACCGTGCGGATGACCAGCTTCCCCGTCTCGCTGTCAAACTCGACAGTCCGACCGCTGGTGCCTCCCGTATCTTCGGCGATGATGGGGATTCCGTGTTCGGCGAGGAGGTCCTTGCACGCCGCCACGTTGCGCTCGCCGATGCGCAGCGCCGGATTTCCTGCGGCGACGGCGAACATCTGCGCCCCGCCAGCCAGCTTGGCCACGAAGCGTCGCTTCAGGCCGCCCCACGCCTCCATGCGCGAAAGGAGTGCGGGAATGGCCGTGTCGGCGTACTTGCCGACGTTCGTCGCCTCCCCCCGCGCCAGATCAGAAGTCGGCAGCATGATATGGGCCAGCCCCGCCACCTTGGCCGCCGGGTCGTACACGCAAACGGCCACGCACGAACCCAGTCCCACCGTCACCAGGCGATCCGGCGCCCTGGCCACTTGCAGGTCGGCCATGCCCACCTTGATGACCCGCGCCACGTCGTTCATGGCAGCGGCACTCCCAACGCCCGAAACAGCCGGTCGATCGCTTCGGGTTCGGGGATAAGGATGAAGTGGCTGTCCAGCACGGTCTCCCCTTCCGCAAAGACCGTGTCAATCACCAGGGCCACATCGCCGAAACGTCCCAATTCATGAAGGCCAACGCTGAGGAGCGCGCCGGCCATGTCGATGGCCAGCGCGGGAATCGACGGTTGAAAGGTCAAGCCGGTCAGGTCGGCCAGGGACGACAGGTACGACCCGGACAGGATGTTGCCGATTTCCTGCAACGCCGAGCGTTCCAGGTCGCTAAAGCCCTCGGGGCTGGGGACGGCCCCCAGCAGCGTTTCAAGGAGCTGCCGCGCCGTCACGAGATCCATAAGGAAATAGAGGCTGCCGGGCACGTCGCCCTCAACGCGCTGGAAAACCGCGGCCACCACCGCCTCGGCGCCGCCGACCGCGTCGGCCACTTCGTCAAAGGGAACGAGCTTCACCTGCGGCACGCGCATGTTCACCCGGCGCTGAAGAAGCTGGGACAGCGCCGTGACGGCGTGTCCGGAGCCGATGTTGCCCACCTCACGCAACACATCAAACTGAAACGCGTCCAGCCGCGAAAAGACGTCCATCGCTCATCCCTCGAGTTGTTTGAGCTGCGTTCGTTCGTCGAGCGTGAGCACGCGGTCGAGATTGAGCAGAACGAGCACGCCGTCGCCCCACTTGGCCACCCCGCGCAGAAACTCTGTTCGGACGCCCCCCACCACGTCTGGCGGCGGTTCGACGGACGAGGCCGGCAGATCGATCACGTCATTGGCGGCGTCGACGATCAGGCCCACATCCTTGTCGTCGACCGACACGATGATGATGCGCGTCTCGTCGGTGTACGGCCGCTCCTTCAGTCCCAGGCGGCTGCGCAGGTCGATCACCGGCGTCACCACGCCGCGCAGGTTAATCACGCCCTTAACGAAGGGCGGCGCCCCGGGGACGCGTGTGATCGGCTGCATGCGCTCGATGGAGCGCACCTGGTACACGTCGACCCCGTAGGATTCGTCGTTCAGCTGAAACACGATCACCTTCAGCTCGTTTGCGGTGGTTTTTTGTTCCGTCATCACGCCGTTCCTCCCTTCGTTTGCGCTGCACCTTCATGTTTCGCGCGTGCGGCCACCCCCGCGCGGCCCGTTTCGTTCCCGCCCGGCGCCGCTCATTTCACCAGCGCGTTGCAGTCAAGGATGAGGGCCACCTGGCCATCCCCCAGGATGGTGGCCCCGGAGATGGCAAACACGTGGGGCAGATACCGGCCCAACGACTTGAGCACGATTTCCTGTTGGCCGATCAGCCGGTCGACAACCAGCCCGGCCATCTTCTCCCCTTTGCGCACGATGACTGCCTGCACGTCGGCCGGCTTGGGCTCGCCGCTGTCCGGCACGGCAAACACGTCCTTGAGGAAGACGAGCGGGATCAAGCGGCCGCGGAAATCGACGACGGGCTGCCCGTGGGCGTAGTGAACGGCCTCGGGTTTGTAGATGGCCGCTTCGAGCACCGAACTGAGGGGGATGGCATACTTTTCCGCCTCCACCTGCACCAGGAGCGCCTCGAGAATGGAGAGGGTCAACGGAAGCTGGATGATGAACGTCGTCCCTTTGCCCGGTTCGGACTGCACCGATACCGCGCCGCCAAGGGATTCGATCTTGTTGCGCACCACGTCGAGCCCGACGCCGCGGCCGGAGATGTCGGTGATCGTCTCGGCGGTGCTGAAGCCGGGCAAAAACAGCAGGTTGTACACCTGCTCGTCGGTCAATCCCTCCGCTTCCTGCGGGGAGATGACGCCGCGCTCCAGCGCCTTGCGCAGCACCTTTTCGCGGTTGATGCCCCGTCCGTCGTCGGACACCTCGATGATGACATGATTGCCGCTGGGGTACGCCGAGAGCTTGACCCGCCCCGTCTCCGGTTTGCCCGCCTGTCGCCGCTCCTCCGCCGACTCCAGGCCGTGGTCGATGGCGTTGCGGAGCAGATGCACCAGCGGGTCGCCGATCTCGTCGACCACCGTGCGATCCAGTTCCGTCTCCGCCCCCTCGATGACGAGCTCGACGCGCTTGCCCAGCTCGCGCGACAGGTCGCGCACCATGCGCGGGAAGCGGTTGAAGACGTGCTCCACCGGCACCATGCGCATGGTCAGCACCAGGTTTTGCAGGTCGCTGCTGATGCGGCTCATGTGTTCCACCGTCTCGAGCAGCGTCGGGTGGTTCAGCTCGCGGGCCAGCTGTTCCAGGCGCCCGCGGTCGATGACCAGTTCGCTGAACAGGTTCATCAGCTGGTCGAGCCGCTCGATGTCGACGCGGATGGTGCGCCCCGCCCCCTTTTTGGCGCGGCCGCTCGCCGAATCGGGGCGAGACGGCGCGGCCGGCGAGCCGGCTTGCCTGTCCGGCGCGCCGGATGGCGAAGCCGGCGCGGCGGAAGAAGGAGGCGGGGTTTCGGCGGGAGCGGATGGGGAAGATGCGGCCGCGGTTTCGCGCAGGGCCTCCCCATCCCCGACAGGGACGACATCCACGGCGACGATTTCCGAAATGTTCAGGATCCGCTCGCGGACCGCCTCTGGCGATTGGTCGGTGATCAGCACCACGGTGAACGAACGGTCAAACCGCTCGTTCTCGAGGTCTTCCACCGGCGGATGGGCGCGGATCACCTCGCCGAGGGCCTCCAGCTCGCGGAACACGAGGAAGACGCGCGCCGCCTTCAGCACGCAGGCCGGATCAAGGGTCACCGTGATCGTCAAGGCGGACATCCCGGCCTCGCGCGACTGCTGAATCACCGCCCATTCGTACGCATTGAAGCCGTGGCCAACGCCGGTGCCGTCGCGTTCGTCGCCCCCCGCCTTCGCCTCGGGGTCCGCACCCGCCGCGCTGCCCGTGGGCGCTTGCCCGGCCCCGCCGGCTGCCGCGCCGGCAGCCTCTTCCCGCGTCGACTCCGAAGCGGTGCTCATCGCGGCATCCGGCGTCCGGCCTTCGGCGACGGCGCGGAGCGCGCCGACGATGTCCGCCACATCCCCCGCCCCGTCACCGCCCGCCTCGAGGCTCGCCACCATCGTCTCCAGGGCGTCCAGGCAGCGGAACAGGAGGTCGTTCAGCGCCGGCGTGACGGCCAGCTCCCCGTTGCGCACGCGGTCGAGGACGTTTTCCATCTCATGGGTCAGATGGGCCATGTCCTCGAACCCCATGGTGGCGGCCATGCCTTTCAGCGTGTGGGCCGAGCGAAAGATCTCCTGCACGTGCTGCACTTCGCTTGGCTCGCGCTCCAGCGCAAGGAGCCGGTCGGTGATGGCCTGCAGGTGTTCGCGCGCCTCCTCCAAAAACAGGGAGAGGTACTGGTTGAGGTCCAAGGGCTTCACACCTCCCGATGGGTCACGACATCCATCAGCACGCGGGGAATCTCCCCAAGGGGAACGACGTGATCGGCAAGCTCCGCCTCGATGAGGGCCCGCGGCATCCCAAAGACGACGCAGGTGGACGCGTCTTCGGCGATGACGGTCCCCACCTGCCCCCGCTCCTTGAGGAGGCGGGCGCCCCACACCCCGTCGGAACCCATGCCGGTCAGCACGACGAGATGCGCGCGCAGGCCGGGGACGCTCGCCGCCGACGCGAACAGGACGTCCACCGACGGACGGTGCCCTCCGCGCGGCGGATCCTGCGTCAGGCGCGCCACCGGACCGGGGCCCGGCGTGAGAATCAGGTGATGATCGCCCGGCGCGATGTACACGGTCCCCGCCTCAAGGGGCATGCCGTCTTGCGCCTCAACGACGCGCAGGGCGCAGAGCTGGTCGAGGCGTGCGGCCAACTGGCGGGTAAAGCCCGGCGGCATGTGCTGCACCACCAACACGGGAGCCGGAAAGTCGGCCGGAAGCGGTGCGAGCACCGCCTGCAGCGCGCGGGGGCCACCCGTCGACGCGCCGATGAGCACGACGTCCCGCATGGGTCGTCTTGCCCCGCCTGTCCGCAGGTCAGCGCGACGTACGGCCGGATGCCCGTCGGCCATCGGTCTCGGGGGCACGGGCGCAGATCCGGCGTGAGAACGGGAAGGACGCGTGAAACCCGGCCGCCGCTCCACGCGGGCGCGCGCCGCGGCCTTGACTTTCGCCACCAGCTCGCCGGCCACCTTGTGCAGGTCGAGGGAAATCGCGCCCGACGGCTTGGCCACAACATCAACCGCCCCGAGCTCCAGGGCACGGATCGTTGCTTCCGCCCCCGCATGGGTCAGGCTGCTCAGCATGATCACCGGCAGGGGACGCCTCTCCATCAGCGCCTGCAAGCAGGCCAGGCCGTCCATCACCGGCATCTCCAGGTCGAGGGTGACGACATCGGGCGAAAGGATCGCCACCTTCTCCAGGGCCTCTCGCCCGTTCCGCGCCGTGTCGACGACGGCAATGTCCGGATCCTGGTCCAGCAGATCGGCGATGACCTTGCGCATGAAGGCCGAATCGTCCACAACCAGCACGCGTATGCGCACGACGGGCCGCACCCCCTTTCGCGACGCCAACGCGGCGCGCTAGATCCACGGGACGAGGCGCTGCAAAAACCGCCGGATGCCGCCCGGCTGGCGAGCGCGCGCTCCGTCGCCACCGACAACGGTTCGGGCAATGCGCGCCAGCTCCCGCGCCGCCGGGGCATGGGGATAGGCAACCAGAAGCGGCCTTTGCGACGTGACGGCCCGGCGGACATGCTCATCCTCGGGAACGCAGCCGAGCACGGCGATGGGCAGGTTGAGAAACCGCTGGGCCACCGCCACCAGGCGCCGGGCCGCTTCCTTCCCTTCCCGCTGCGACCGCGCGCGGTTCACAATCAGCCGCACGGAGAGCTCGCGCGCATCCACCCCGTCCTGCGCCTGCCGCGCCAGCACCTTGACGACGGCGTACGCGTCGGTCAGCGCCGTGGGTTCGGGCGTCGTCACGAGGAAAAGGTCGTCGGCCGCCAGCAGGGCGCGCAACCCGTGAGGCGTCAAGCCGGCCGCCGTGTCGAAGAGCACCACATCGGCCGCCGTCTCCAGCTGTTCCAACTGGGCGAACAGGTACCGCAGCGTCTCCTCATTCAACGACAGCAAGCGGTCAAAACCGGAGCCGCCGGCCAGAAAGCGAATCCCCTCCGGGCCGTCGGTCAGGACGTCCCACACCGACAGGCGGCGCGTCACCAGATCAAGGAGGTGAAAGCGCGGGGCGACCCCCATCAGCACGTCGAGGTTGGCAAAGCCGA
The DNA here is from genome assembly GCF_014646935.1 of Calditerricola satsumensis. GTDB lineage: Bacteria > Bacillota > Bacilli > Calditerricolales > Calditerricolaceae > Calditerricola > Calditerricola satsumensis. The sequence continues at coordinate 11,077 of NZ_BMOF01000014.1, forward strand.
GGTCGATGTCGACCAGGACCACGCGCTTCCCCAAACGGGCCAGGCCCAGGGCCACATTGAGGGCCACGTTGGACTTGCCCACACCGCCCTTTCCGCTGGTGACGGCGATGACGCGCGCCGGACTGCGCCCGGACGTCGCGGCTCGCTCTGGCGCGGTTTCCGCAGCGAGCCGGCGCATCCGCTCGCGGAGGGCTTCCGCTTGATCACGCACGGCGCTTCTCCCCCACAAGGAGGTGGGCAATCCGGGCGGGCGTGGCGGGCCAGATGTCGTCGGGCACGTTCTGCCCGCAGCAGACGTACGCCGTCGGCAGGCCAAACTCGCCGGCCACGTTCAGCAGCGCGCCATAGGACGACGTTTCGTCGGCCTTGGTGAAGATGACCGCGCGGATGGACAGGGGAAGGAAGTTGGCCACGATCGCCTTCACGTCCTCATATTTCGTGGTCAGGCTGAGGACGAGATGCGTCGCACAGGACGCTGCCGGCGCGAGCAGCGTCTTCAGCTCCTCGACAAAGGACGCGTTGCGGTAGTTGCGCCCGGCGGTGTCGAGGAAGATGCGGTCGCAGTCGGCCAGCTTGGCCAGGGCCTTGCGCAGGTCGTCGGCGGAAAAGACCACTTCGAGCGGAATGTTTAGGATGTTCGCGTAGGTGCGCAGCTGGTCAACCGCCGCGATGCGGTAAGTGTCGGCGGTGACAAAAGCCACCTTGCGCCGGTGCTTCAGCACCTGCTCGGCGGCCAGCTTGGCCAGCGTCGTCGTCTTGCCGACGCCGGTGGGCCCGACAAACACGTGCACCTGCGCCTCCGCGGTCGGACGGGGCGGCGCCACCTCGGCGAGCAGCGCCTCGATTGCCCGCCGGGCCTCGGCCCACACCGCCTCCGCATCGGAAGCCCCTTCGCCCGCAGCAGGCATGAGGCGTTCGACCAGACGCGCCACCAGCTCGTCGGAGACGCCCTGTTCAGCCAGATGCTGGCAAACTTCTTGGAGCGCGGGAGGCAGGGAGCTCATCCGCGCCGGGCCCACCATCAGGCGCGCCACCATCTCCTTCAGGGCCCGGATTTCGCCGGCCAGCTCGTCGGACGCGGAAACCAAAGGGGCTCCCGAACGGGCCGTGCGGGCGGAATCCGGCGCCTGCGCCGCAGGCACTTCCCGAAGATGCCGGTCGGAAGCGCTGGTTTCCGACACAGGCGGCGGCGCAGCCCTCTCGGATGCGGACGGATGTTTGGCCGCTTCCGACGCCGCGCGATAGGCGCGGGCCGCCACCGCCGGCACCGCGTTCGAACGCCCACCACCGGCGGGTTCTCCCTCCGGCGAAACGGCTTGCCCCTTCCGCCGGGGATCCTCTTCCCCGGCCGGCGCGCTCGGCGGGACCTGGTCCACCGCGGCGATCACTTCGAACTTTTTCTTGCCGAACAGCCCAAACAAACCCCCCGTGCGCACGGGTTTCGTGTACAGGATGACCGCGTCGCGGCCCAGGTCGTTCTTGATCAGCTCGTGGGCGTGCGGCAGCGAATCGACGATGTAGCGCTTGACGCGCATTACAGCTTCACCACCCCGACACTGCGGACTTCCACATTCGGCTCCAGCTCGGCGTAGGACAGCACCGGAACGTCAGGCAAAATGCGCTCAACGAGCTGGCGGACATAGGGGCGAACGCCCGGCGCGGTGAGCAGGATCGGCTGCCGGCCAGACTGGAGAAGCTGGTTCACCGCCTCGTTTACCGACCGGTAAAAGCGCTGCGTCGCCTCTGGATCCAGCGCCACATAGGATCCGTACTCGGTCTGCTGCACGCTCTCGGCGATGCGCTTTTCCGTCTCCGGATCGAGGGTGGCCACAACGAGCGGCTCGCCCGGCTGGACATGCTGGCGGGTGATCTGCCGCGAAAGCGCCTGCCGCACGTGCTCGGTCAGGATGTCGGGATCCTTCGTGTACCGCCCGTAGTCGGCCAGTGTCTCCAGGATCGTCACCAGGTTGCGGATGGAAACCCGTTCCCGCAGGAGCTTGACGAGCACGCGCTGGATCTCGCCGACGGAAAGCACGTTCGGCACCAGTTCCTCCACCACCGCCGGCGCGTGCTCCTTCACGGCGTCCAAAAGCGCCTTGGTCTCCTGGCGGCCCAAGAGCTCGTGGGCGTGCCGCTTCAGCACTTCCGTCAGGTGGGTGGCGACCACCGACGGCGGGTCGACCACCGTGTAGCCGGCCTGCTCCGCCGTCTCCTTCATCGCCTCGTCGATCCACAGCGCCGGCAACCCGAAGGCCGGCTCCGTCGTCTCAATGCCCACCACGCGCGGGTCGTCAACGCCCGGGCTCATGGCCAGATAGTGGTCGGGCATCAGCTCGCCCCGCGCCACCACGTTGCCGCGGATCTTGATGACGTACTCGTTGGGCTTGAGCTGGATGTTGTCGCGGATGCGCACCACCGGCACGATAATGCCCAGCTCCAGCGCCAACTGGCGGCGGATCATGACCACGCGGTCGAGAAGGTCGCCGCCCTGGGCGGTGTCGGCGAGGGGAATCAGGCCGTAGCCAAACTCGAACTCGATGGGATCGACGTAAAGGAGCTGCTGCACCGACTCGGCGCTGCGCAGCCGTTCCGCCTCCCGCTCGGCCTGGCGCTCCACCGTGGTTTCCTCCGTCTCGGGGCCCTCGGCCGCCCGGCGAATGCGCCAGCCGCCAAGGGCCAGCAGCCCGGCGATGGGCAGCGCGGTGAGGAGGCCGATGGGCGTCAGCAGGCCGAGGGCGAAGATCGTCGCCGCCACGACATAGAGCAGCTTCGGGTAGGCCAGGATCTGCCGCAGGACGTCCTGGCCGAGGTTGCCGTCCGACGCCGCACGGGTGACAATGATCCCCGTGGCCGTGGAGATGAGCAGAGCCGGAATCTGGCTCACGAGCCCGTCGCCGACGGAAAGGAGGGTGTAGGTGTGCAGGGCCTCGGTAAACGGCATGCCGTGAATGGCCATGCCGATGATGAACCCACCGAGGATGTTGATGAGGAAGATGACGATCCCCGCAATGGCGTCCCCTTTGACGAACTTGCTGGCCCCGTCCATCGCCCCGTAGAAGTCGGCTTCGCGGTCGATCTTCTCCCGCCGCTGCCGCGCCTCGGCCTCGGTGATCAGCCCGGCGTTCAAGTCGGCGTCGATGGCCATCTGCTTGCCAGGCATGGCGTCGAGGGTGAAGCGTGCCGCCACCTCGGCCACCCGCTCGGCCCCTTTGGTGATGACGACAAACTGGATGACGACCAGGATGAGGAACACGATAAAGCCGACCACCGGCTGGCCGCCGATGACGAAGGAGCCGAAGGTGTGCACCACCTTGCCAGCGTTGGCGTCGGTGAGAATGGCCCGCGTCGTCGACACGTTGAGCCCCAGGCGAAAGAGCGTCGTCAAGAGGAGCAGCGAGGGAAAGATGGCGAACTCGAGGGGCTCCCTCGTGTTCATGGCCACGAGGAGAATGAGCAGCGACAGGGAGATGTTGAGGAAGATGAGGAAGTCGAGCACGCCCGGAGGCAGCGGGATGACCATCATCAGGACGATGAGGATGACGGCGGCGAGCACCCCGAGATCTTGCAGGCGAATCACCCCTGTGCCTCCTCTCTAGGCCTTTCCTTTCAGGCGATAGACGTACGCCAGCACCTCGGCCACAGCCCGATACAGGTCTTCCGGGATCGTCTGCCCGACCTCCACCCGGGCATACAGGGCCCGTGCCAGCGGCGGGTTTTCCATGATCGTCACCCCGTGTTGCCCGGCGATCTGGCGAATTTTTAGTGCCAGGTAGTCGGCCCCCTTGGCCACCACCCGGGGCGCGTCCATCTCCGCGGCGTCATAACGCAGCGCGACGGCGACATGGACGGGGTTCGTGATCACAACGTCGGCCTTGGGCACCTCCTGCATCATGCGCCGCATGGCCATCTCCCGCTGGCGCTTGCGAATGCGCTGCTTGATGAGCGGGTCGCCCTCGGTCCGCTTGTATTCGTCCTTGACCTCCTGCTTGGACATGCGCAGCTGGCGCTCGTACACCAGCCGTTGGTACCCGTAGTCGAGGGCGGCCAGCGCCACGAGAAGCCCGGAAAACACCAACCCCAGCTTCACCGACGTCTCGCCGAGATAGGCCAGCCCCTGCGCGAGGGGCATGCGCGCCAGCATGGCGATCCGGTCCACTTCCCGCCACAGCACCAGGGCCAAGGCGCCGAGAATGACCCCAAACTTGACCAGCGTTTTCCCCAACTCCACCAGCGCCCGAACGGACAGGATCCGCCTGAACCCTTCCACGGGGTTCACCCGCGTCCACCGGGGAACCAGCGGATCGGTGGTCACGAGGAAGCCAAACTGCACCGCGTTGCCCAGCACGCCCAACAGGAGGGCGACGAGGGCAAAGGGGGCGACAATCTTGATCCCCGCCAGCGCATAGGTCATGAGCAGCCGCTCGACCGTACGGGCCGTGAGCGGCGCGCGCACGTCGACGGCCAATCCGTGGCGAAGGAGAACCGCCGTTTCGTAGGCCAGCTGCTTTCCCGCGGCCAAGAGGAGGAGAAACGCCACCAGGAGGATGAGCGCCGCGGGCAGTTCCACGCTTTTGGCCACCTGCCCCTTTCGCCGCGCCTCCTGGCGTCGGCGCGGCGTGGGCTTTTCCGTTTTTTCCTCGGCGAAGAACTGCAGATCAACGGCCAACCCTATCCCCATGGCGTCGTCCTTCCTCGCATGAGGGCTACGCGCCCAGAAGGTGAAGCAGCGCGCGAAAGGCGGTGAAGAGTTCGCGGAACAACACGAGCAGCACGGCAAAAAAAAACGGACAACCCGACGGCCATGGCCAGCAGGTTGAGGCCGATTTTGACCGGCAGACCGATGACGAACACGTTGAGCTGGGGCGCAGCCCGCCCCAACATCCCCAGGGCCAAATCGGCCAGAAACAACGCGGCGGAAAAGGGAAGGGCCAGCTTGGCCGCGATGACCGTCATGTGCAAAAACGCCTGAACGAAAAAGGCGCTCGTCGCCGCACTGGCCAGCGGCACCGCGAGCCGGTCCACCGGGATGAGGCGGACACTGTGCACAATGCCGTCCACGAGCAGATGGGGCCCGTCGGAAGCCAGGAAAAACAGGAGGGCGAGCACATGCTTGACGTGAGCGAGCAGCGGCACCTGCACCCCGCTTTGCGGATCAAACAAGGCGGACACGGCGTAACCGGCCTGCAGATCCAGCCAGCCGCCGGCCGTCTGCACGGCGGAAAAGAGCAGCGTCGCCAAGAACCCCAAGGCCAGCCCCACCAAGGCTTCCTTGGCCGCAAGGAGGACATAGCGTCCATTCAGCGGGATGTCTGCCGTTGACACGGCTCCCATGGCCAAAAGCGCCACCAGCGCCGCCCACCCCGCTTTGACCATCGGCGGCACGGTGCGTCCGGCAAAAACCGGCGCGACGGCGAAAAACGCCGTCATGCGCACGAGGACCAAGCCATAGGCCGGAAGCTGGGTCAGCCCTTCGGCCATGCGCCCCACCTACTGCGCGAGCATTCGGATCTGGTCGAACATCGCATGGGTAAACGAAAGGAGCTGCCGCAGCATCCACGGACCAAACACGATCACGGACAAGAAGACGGCCACGATCTTGGGAATGAAGACGAGGGTCTGCTCTTGAATTTGCGTCACCGCTTGAAAGAGGCTCACCACAAACCCGACCAGCAGGGCCACCCCCAAGAGCGGTCCGCACACGAGCAGCGTTACGGTCACTGCCTCGCGCGCGAGGTGGACGACAGCTTCGGGTGTCACGCGCCTCCCCCCTCCCCGTACCCCGCAAGCAAGCTTTCTACGACCAAGTACCAGCCGTCCACGAGCACGAACAGGAGCAGCTTAAACGGCAGGGAGATCATCACCGGCGGCAGCATCATCATCCCCATCGCCATAAGCGTGCTGGCCACGATCATGTCGATGACCAAAAACGGCAAAAAGAGCAGAAACCCGATTTGAAACGCCGTCTTCAATTCGCTGAGTACAAAGGCAGGAACCAGCACGCGCAAGGGAATGTCGTCTATCGACTTCGGTTGCGGGCCTTTCGCATAGCGCAGAAACAGGCGCAGGTCCTTTTCGCGCGTATGCTTGGCCATAAACGCCTTGAGCGGTTTGGCCGCCGCCTTGAGTGCCGCCTCCTGCGACAGCTTGCCGTCGAGGTACGGCACAACGGCCTGATGGTACACCTGCGTGAACGTCGGCGCCATGACATAAAACGTGAGAAACAAGGCCAGTCCGATCAGCACCTGGTTCGGCGGCGTCTGCTGCGTACCCAGCCCCATGCGCACAAACGAGAGCACGACGACGATGCGCGTGAAGGCGGTCATGAGGATCAAGATGGCCGGGGCCAACGACAGTACGGTCAGCAGCACCAGGAGCTGCACCGTCACGGCGACGTCGGGCGGCGCGCCCGAGCCGATCTCCAGCTTGACGCCGGGGATGGCCGTGCGCTCTCCCGCGTCGGCAGGCGACGGCCACGCGATCAGAAGCGCTGCAGCGAGGAGGATGGCGAACCGCATTCCATGCTCCAAACGTTGCCTCATTCTGGCCGTTCCCTTCCGTTCGCGTCGGGTTCGCGTTCCGCTCCAGTCGGCAGACGCGGGCGAATTTGCCGCACCGCCTGCAAGCGGTCGGCCAGCAGTTCCGAAAACGAGGGGCTCCCTCCACGTCCTGCTGACGCTGCGCGCGGCGCGATCCCGCGTTTCCGCTCCAGCCAACCCCTACGGTCGCCCATCCCCTTCGCTGCGTCGAACAAGGCGCGCAGCCGCTCGGCCTCGTCACCCGGCGGGATGTAGCGGAGGAGCTGCACATCGTCGCCGATGCCCAACACGTAGAGGCCGTCGCCGATTTGCACCACTTGCACGCTCTTGTTCTGACCCACCACGCACCCCCCGAGCGTGCGAACGGGCGCGCCAGGACGAACAAACGGGTTGCGGCGAGCAAGCCACCGTCCCGCGCCGACAATCAGCGCGAGGACCAGCCCAAACGCAACGGCCAAGCGGATGAGGGCCTCGATCAGCCCGCCGCGATCGTCCGCCGCAGATGCGGAGGAAGCCGGCTGACCACGACCCGGCCTGTCCGGCGCAGGGGATTGCGGCGTCGAGGGGGACGGCGCCTGATACGTTTCGTAAACCGAGCGCTCGCGTTCGGCCCAGGCGATGCTGCCGGGCACGCAGAGGGCGAAAAGCCCCCCAAGGAGCAAGAGCAACGCGCAGGCAACAAACGCCTTGCGAGATGCGTTCATCCCGCCACCCCTACCCCAACACTTTTCGCAGCGCTTCCAACACGCGGTCCGCCTGAAACGGCTTGACCACGAAGTCCTTGGCCCCCGCCTGGATGGCGTCGATCACCATCGCCTGCTGGCCCATCGCCGAACACATGATCACCTTGGCGTTCGGGTCGATTTTCTTGATTTCCTTCAGCGCAGCGATGCCGTCCATCTCCGGCATCGTGATGTCCATCGTCACCACGTCGGGTTGCAGTTCCTTGTACAGCGCAACCGCCTGGTGGCCGTCGCTTGCCTCGCCCACAACGGTATACCCGTTCTTGGTTAAGATTTCCTTGATCATCATGCGCATGAACGCGGCGTCATCCACAACCAGTACGCGTGCCGACATGGCTCCCTTCCTCCTTCTTGCGTGGCGTTTTGCCCCGTCCGATTAGCCCAGCTTGTCCATCCGATCCCGCTGGCTGACAATGTCCGTCACGCGCACGCCGAAGTTTTCGTCGATGACGACGACCTCCCCTTTCGCGATCAACTTGCCGTTGACCAAAATGTCCACCGGCTCCCCGGCCAGTTTGTCCAGCTCGACAATCGAGCCCGACGTCAGCTCGAGAATTTCCTTGATCGTTTTCTCCGTTCGTCCCAGTTCGACCGTCACCTGCAGCGGCACGTCGTAAAGGAGGCTCAGGTTGGTCTCGGCCGCCGCCGACACGTCGGGGTGAAGGGGCGCAAACTGGACGGGCTGCACGTTCACCGTGCGCGAGGCGAACGCGCCTGCGTCCCCGCCGCCCGCCGCAAGAGGTGCCGATCGCTCGGCGGAGGCGGCCGCCTCGTGCACCCCAGGCCGCAGCTGGCCAGACGCCGTCGGAGGCGATGCGCCGGAATCCGCGGGTTCCGGGTCCTCCCGGTGCGCAGGCGCCGGCTCTTCCCGTTGCGCCAGCGATGCGGGTGTCGCCGCCTGTTCCATCACGCCCGTCTCCCCTAACAGGCTTTTGACCATCTGCACGGCGAACGACAGGGGGCACAGCTGCATGATCGTCGAGTCGATCAGCGTGCCGACGCGCAGGCGGAAGGACACCTTGACCAGGGTCTCGTCGGGCAGGGGCAGCTCCTCATCCGGTTTGGACAGATCAAAGACGCGGACGATGGGCGGCGAAATGTTCACCCTGCGGTTGAAGACCGTCGACATCGACGTGGCCGCAGAGCCCATCATCTGGTTCATCGCTTCCTGCACCGCGCTCAAATGCAGCTCGCTGAGCTCCGGATCGGGATGGGTACCGTCGCCGCCCATCATGAGGTCGGCAATGATCCGCGCGTCTTCGGCGCGCAGAACGAGCAGATTCGTGCCCTCCAACCCGTCGGTGTATTGCACGAAAATGGCAATATGGGGGTCGGGAAACTCGTCGCGCAGGGCGTCACGGCGCACCAAGGTCACCGTGGGGGTGGTGATCTCCACCTTCTGCCCGAGCAGCGTGGACAGGGCCGTCGCCGCGCTGCCAAAGGAGATGTTGCCAATCTCGCCCAGAGCGTCCTGCTCGATGGGGGACAAGACCGCCTCCGGCTGCGGATTGACGCGATCCGCATCGGCGTTCTCCCCCAAGCCGCGCAGCAGGGCGTCAATCTCTTCCTGGCTCAATTTGTCGCGATCCTTCATCGGCGTCCTCTCCCTTTACCCTCGCTTCAATCTGGACGGCGAGGCGGCCACGATGCGTCCCCGGACGGGCCACGAATTTGGGGATGCTGCCCACCTTGACGACGATCGGGTCACCCGGCGCTTGGTCCAGCACAATGCAATCGCCCGGAGCCAGCTGCATCAGGTCGCGCACCGTGATCGTCGCCGTGCCGAGCTCGGCCACCACCGGCACAACCGCCCGCTTCATGTGCCGCTGAAGGGCCTTCTGCTCGGGGGGACGCTGCTTCTTCTGCGGAGACAGCCAGTGGTGAGAGGAGAGTTTGGCCATCACCGGCTCCAGCACGATGTGGGGCAGGCACAGGTTCATCATGCCCGATGTGTCCCCGATCACCGTGCGAAAGGTGATCACGGCCACCGTGTCGTTCGGCGAGGCGATCTGGATAAACTGCGCGTTCACCTCGAGGGTATCGTAGCGAACATCGAGGTCGAGCACGTTCTTCCACGCATCCGGCAGATGGGACAAGGCCCGGGAAAACAGGCGCTGGAGGATCGTCGTTTCGATCTCCGTCCACTTCCCGGTCACCTGCATCCCCTTGCCCCGCCCGCCCAACAAGCGTTCCAACATGGCGTAGGCGACGTTGGGGTTGACCTCGAGAACAAGGCGCCCCTCCAACGGACGGGCTTCAAACACGTTGAGCAGGGTCTGGTTGGGGATGGATCGAACGAACTCGTCGTACGGCAGCTGATCGACGGAAACCACGGAAAACTGCACAAAGGTGCGCAGCATCGCCGAAAACAACGTGGTGAGCGAACGGGCAAAATTTTCGTGAATGCGCGTCAAGCTGCGGATCTGGTCCTTGGAAAAGCGAAGGGCCCGCTTAAAGTCGTAAGGCTTGACTTTGCGCGTCTCCTGTTCGCGCTTCAGCTCCTCGGCCGACATCTCCCCTGAGGTGAGCGCGGCCAAGAGCGCATCGATTTCGCTCTGCGACAGCACATCGGACGTCACAGGCGTCACCTCCACCTGCGGCCCCTCGCCCCGTCACTGCACCATCTTCTTCGTTGTGATCACCCGTTCCACCCGACCCGTCGGCAGAAGGGCATTGATGCGCGCCTTCAGCTTTTCTTCCACGTTCCGCAGCCCCCGTTCGCCGCGAATGTCGTCGGGCGTAAGCGACGACAGGAGGGCAATCGCCGCGTGTTCAACCTGGAACATGCGCGTTTCCAACTCTTCTCGCGTTTTCTTGCTGTCCAGGACCAGCTTAAACTGGATGCGAATGAAATTTCCGCTGTAGAGGTTGGTCACGATCTCCGGCGTGTCCAGGGTTCGCTTGAGCAGCTCTTCCGCGCTTTCGTCCGGTTTCGCTTGGCCCGCCAACGGGTGGGCCTTGGGCTGTTGCAGGGTCCACCACATGACAAACCACACGCCAAAGAGCAGAACGATGGCGAGGATGAGGATCAGCGCCATGTAGAACAACCGATGCCGTGTCACCGAATCCCTCCGTCTCGCTACAGCACTTTGCCGACACGCACCTCTTTCAGAAACGCGCGCACGCGCTCCACCACCTCGGCCATCGATTCGCGCACGATGTACCTTTTCCCGTTGACCAAGGTGATGACGGTGTCGGGCGTTTCTTCCACCGTTTCGATCAAAAAGGCGTTGAGGGAAAACTGCGACCCGTTGAGCCGCGTGAGCAGAATCATCGCCTCACCCCGCAACCCGCCGCGCGACCGACTTCATCGTCCACGGCACCGCGAACGCCCGACGCACTGCCGGCGCCGCGCGATGGCCCGGATCACCGATTAGCGCTTCAGATTCACCACTTCCTGCAAGATCTCGTCGGAGGTGGTGATGGTCCGCGCGTTGGCCTGGAAGCCGCGTTGGCTGATGATCATTTCGGTGAACTCTTCCGTCAAATCGACGTTCGACATTTCCAACTGGCCGGCAATGACGGCGCCGGTGCCTTGCTCCGCATTGTTGGGCGTCGTGAAATAGTCTTCGATCGCCGTATCGGGGGCGATCGCGTTGGGCGTCACTTCATACAGCGATTGCCCCACTTTCTTCAATCCCGCGGGGTTGGGGATCTTGGCCAATTGAATCGTGTCGATGACCTCATTCGTGCCGTCGGGCAGCACGCCGATCACTTCACCATTGGGAGAAATGGTGAAAGACGTATACGTCGCGGGATCGATCTGGATCAAACCGCCCGTCCCCATGACATACAGTCCTTGGGCGTTGACCAGGTAGCCAAGGGAATCAACGCGAAAGCTCCCGTCACGGGTCAGGTACACCGGTCCATCCTCCGAAGGGCGCAGGACGAAGAAACCGTCGCCGTTGATGTAGAGATCCGTCGGCACATTCGTCGTCATGGGACTGCCCGGCGTAAAGACCGTGTCGATCGCCCCCGTGGTCACCCCCAACCCGATCTGGCGCGGGTTCGTACCGCCGCGGACCCCTTCTTCCGGTCGTCCCGCCCCGCTTACCGTTTGACTGAGAATGTCCTGAAACAACACGCGCCCCTTTTTGAATCCGACCGTGTTCACGTTGGCGATGTTGTTCCCGATGACGTCGAGCTTCAACTGGAATTGCCGCATGCCGGAAACGCCCGAGTACAGTGCGCGGAGCATGTTTCCCCCTCCTCATGGTGGTTTCCTACAGTTACGACACCTGGGAAATCGAGTCAAAGGGAATCTCCCGTCCGCCGGCCGTCTGCACGTAGTACTGCCCGTCGCGCCGCACGACGGCGCTTGCGGTGTCGGTTTCGCCTTCGCCCCATGTCACGCGCTTGCCGATCACCGACGACACGGCGGCAAACAGGGCGGCTTCGTTCGTGCGGTTGAGCTGGTCCAGCTGCTCGAGAATGCGGAATTGGGCCAGCTGAACCACAAATTCGCGATCCTGCAAGGGCTGCAACGGGTCTTGTGTTTTGAGCTGCACAACGAGGAGCTTGAGAAAGTCGTCTTTGCCCAATTCCGTGCGCGAAGAAACCCGCCCGGCTTGGGAGACGGCGGCTTGGGCCATCGCGCTCGCGATACGCATGGCACACCCCCTACACCGAATAGTCGACGCGGGAAACGCGTTCTCCCGTCGTGCGAATCGAGGCGGTAGGAAGCGATTCAACCGTTTCCTCGCCGCCATAGGCCGCGTGGGCGCGACGCGGCGCGCTATGCGGATACGGTGAGGCCCCACGGTGGCCGTGAGAGAAGCCGTGGAAGAAGGCCAATCCTCCGCTTGTTCCCTGGGTAACCGACACCTTGTCCAAGACCAGCCCCTGCTGTTCCAGCTGCCAGCGCAATTGGGGAATCTGGCTTTCCAGGGCCTCCTTTGCCGCGGGCGTGTCCACCGCAAACGCGATCGTCACATGGCCGTTGTGCACGACAAGCTGCACATCCACTTTGCCCAAGTGTTCGGGCACGAGGAAAAGGCGCGCTTCCGCCGCATGGCCGCCGGCGTGCATCTGCAGCGCGCGGAGGAGGACAGGTGCGGCCTGTTCGGCAAACCGCTCAACGGAAACGGGATTGCCCGCCGAAGCGGCCCCCCACCATCCCGCATCGCGCGGCGCGAAAACGTTACGCACCGCGTCGGCGGAAAGCGCCGCCGCCGGACGCCCGTCGCCCGTCACGCCGCTTCCGGCCGGGTCGTCCGCCCGCCCGCGATGAGCGGATCGCGGCATCGCTCCGTCGTTGCCCAGGGCGATACGACCCGGCCCTCCTTCATCGCCCGCGCGCAAGGGCCCCTCCACGCTCTCCTCATGCCCCGCGAAGGCGGATCGTTCGGCTCCATCGGATCCTTCCGGAAGCCCCTGGGGCAGCCGCCCCTCGAGGGAAACGCCAGCAGCCTGACGTGGAGCGGCCTCGCCCGCGATCGGCTGGCCGGCATCGTCGGCCGCCGCAACGAGCTCCGCGGACAAGGCCACCGGGCCGCTTCCTGCCCCGCCTTGCGCAAGCGCGGGACGCCGATCCGGGGCAGCCGCATCGTCGACAAGCGCCCCAGCGGTCTTTTGGCTTCCCTCGCCGCGGTCCATCGCCGGGTGCGCCGGTACCGGATCATGGGCCGGAGCCCGTGCAGGACCCGGACCGGACCCGGCAGCCCGGTTACTGTCTGCTCCTGTCTCGCTGCCCGACACGCTGACCGGAAGGGCGGACAGCCCTGCTCCCATCAGCAGGAGGCCGGCCCATCCCGCAGCTTCGGCCTGTGCGCCGGCATCGGAAATTCCCCCTTCCCGCGCATCGTCGGCAAACGGCCTGTCTCCGGGAAGAACGGGAAGAACGGGAAGACCCGGGGCCAGGACGATCGGGGCGGAGCCTGTTCCGGCCACCTGCCGCAGGAAATCGGCGAAGGCGACCTCTCCTTGGGAGGAGCCTTGCCCCTCACCGCCTCCCGGTTCCGTGACGCGCGCAGCAAGCGGCTGTGCCGCGGGCGAAAGGACCGAATGGGTCGACATGAGTCTGTCCCCCCTTCATCGTTGCACGCCTTGTGGCGCCACGTTCAGCAGGAGGCGGGTGAGCCGCGCCACCAACGCCGGGTGCTCTTTGGCCAGCTGGTCAAAGATGGCCCCGCGGGCCCCCGCGTCCATCGCCGCCAGCACGGCCACCGCGTGGTTCGGCTGCTGGCGGGTCAGCTCCAGCACCACCGCGGCCGCCTCCTTGGGCGACATGCGGGCCAGGGAGGCGGCCACCTCCTGCGCCGACGATCCGGCGCGGCGTTCGGCCGCGTCCAGCTGACGCTCCAGTTCGGCAATGCGCGCCTGAAGGGCCGCGATGTCGGGATCTTCCGCCGGCGTTTCGTTGGCCAGGCGCATGGACAGCTCGGCGGCGCGCTGCGGATGCATCTGGGCCAGCACCTTGGCGCGCGTTTCCGGCCGCATGCGCGCCAGGACGAGCGCCGCCTCTTCGCGCGTCATCGCCTCGAGAATGCGCGCCGCCTTCGTGGGAGGCATGCCGGCGTACAGCTGCGCCGTCTCCTTCAGTCGGGCTTCCCGCTCCTCGTCGGTGAGCCGTTTGCCGCGCAGGTCTTGCTGGAGCGAGGCGACTTTCTGGTTGAGGATCTGGATTTCCCGATCGCGCTCGGCCAGGCGCTCGCGCAGGGTGCGAACTTCCGCCTCCTTGGCCTGCAATTGAGCCTGCAAGACGGAGCGGTCTGCTTCCTCTCCTTCCTTCCCCGCCGGTTGTTCCGCGGCATTCGCTCCGGGTTGCTCGGGGGGATCTGGAACGAGGCGTGCAAGGCCGGGAACGGCGTTGGCCCCTCGCCACAGCGCGCCGGGGACGTCGACGCCGAGAACGGTGAGGACAATCCCCAGCAGGACGGCGGCAAACAGCACGGGGAGCAGGACCACATAGAAGAACCATTCGCCCTTTCCGTATGGACGCTCGTCGACGCGTTCCACGGTCACTCGCCCTCCCGCTCAAGACGCGCCGCGCGCACATACGCCAAGGTTGCCCGTTCATCGAGGACCTTCTGTTCCACCGCCCGCACGCGCGCTTGATGGGCGCGCCAGTAGCGCGCCTTTAGCCGCTCCCACATCTGCGCTTCCTTCCATTTCGCCTGCAGCCGCTGCTGGGCGATGCGCACCCGCAGCTCGGCCTCGTCCACCCGCTGGCGCTGCCGGGCCACGCGCTGGGCGAGGAGCTGGCAGACCTGCTGGCGCGCGACCAGCTCGGCTGCCGGAAGGCCCTCGCGCTGCCGCTCCAGCAGTGCGCGCTGTGCGTCCGCCAGTTCGGCCTCCAGCGCCTCGAGGCGGCGCCGCTCCTCGACCAACAGGCGCAACGCTTCGGCCGCTTGCCGGGCCGCCAGCTCCTGTTCCCTGTGCCGCAGCGAACGCAGGTGTTCCCACGGAAAGACGAACGCGCTCATAGCCCGATCTCCCCAAACCGTCGAATCAGTTCGGCCACCGTTTCGGCATAGGGCGCCGGCTCGTCAGGCGATTGCCGAGTGAAACGGCGCACGGCGTCGATGTGCTGCAAGGCGATATCCAGCTCGCGGCTCGTCCCCCGCTTGTAGGCGCCGATTTGCACCAGGTCTTCGGCGTCCTTGTGCAAGGCGAGGATGCGGCGCACGTTCTCTGCGGCGCGCATGTGGTCGGGGCTGACGATGTCCCGCATCACCCGGCTCGCACTGGCCAACACGTCAACCGCCGGAAAATGGCCGCGGTTGGCCAGCGCGCGGTCGAGGACAATGTGGCCGTCCAGTATGCCGCGCACGGCGTCGGCGATCGGATCGTTCAAGTCGTCGCCGTCCACCAGCACGGTGTAAAAGGCGGTGATGGAGCCCGCGCCGCTCGTGCCCGCGCGCTCCAACAGGCGCGGCAACGCCGCAAACACCGAGGGCGTGTAGCCCTTCGTTGTCGGGGGCTCCCCCACGGCCAGCCCCACTTCGCGCAGGGCCATGGCATAGCGGGTGACCGAGTCCATCAGCAGCATGACGTGCCGGCCCTGGTCACGAAAGGCCTCGGCGATGGCCGTGGCCACCAGGGCGCCTTTGATGCGGATCAGCGCCGGCTGGTCCGATGTGGCCACCACGACGACGCTGCGGGAAAGCCCCTCGGGCCCCAGATCCCGCTCCAAAAAGGCGCGCACCTCGCGTCCCCGCTCGCCGATGAGGGCGATGACGTTGACATCGGCCTCCGTGTGGCGGGCCACCATGCCCAAGAGCGTGCTCTTTCCCACCCCGCTGCCGGCGAAGATGCCGACGCGCTGGCCCCGGCCTACGGTGAGCAGGCCGTCGATCACGCGCACCCCCACGCCAACGGGTTCGGCGATCGGCGGGCGCTCGAGGGGCGACGGCGGGGCGCGGTCAACGGGAACGCGCGCGGCCGCGTGGAGGGGTGGCCCGTCGTCGATCGGCTCGCCCAGGCCGTTCAACACCCGGCCGAGCAATTGGGGGCCTGCCGGCGCCGTGAGCGGATGGCCGGTGGCCACCACGTCGCATCCCGGCCCCACGGCACCCAGATCCCCCAGCGGCATCAGGAGGACGCGGTTGTGCCGGAACCCCACCACCTCGGCCCGCACCGGCGGCCCCTCGCGCGACGGAAAGAGGGTGCACAGCTCGCCAATGCGCACATCCGGCCCGATCGACTCGACGGTCAGTCCGATCACCTGCACCACCTGGCCGTGCACGCGCACCGGATCCACTTTGCGCAGCACGGCGCGGTACTTTTCAAGAGACGGTTTCCACGACATCGTCGCTCCCCTCGGGCGCGCGTTCCTTGGCCACCGCCATCAAGGCCTGCCGCACCGCTTCCAACTGGTGATCAAGGCGGGCGTCAATCGTGCCCAGCGACGTTTTGACCAAGCAGCCGCCGCGCTTCACCGCCTCATCGGGATAAACCACCAGCTCCGTCTGCGGCGAGAGCGCGTCGGCGAGCAGCGCGCGACCGTCCAGGACGATCGGGTAGTCGTCGGGGTGAACGTACACGGCCACTTCCGTCCGTTCCCGCGACCGCTTGAGCGCGTTGCGCACGACGGTGAGCACCGTCTCGGGGGCCAAGGCCAAGTGCTCCCCGATGAGCTTTTCGGCGATGGCCACCGCCAGCTCAACGAGAAACGGCTCCGCTTCGGCGATGACGCGGGCCTTTTCCTGTTGGGCGAGGGCCACCGTCTCCCGGGCCTTCCGCAAGGCGGCTTCCCACTCGCGCCGGGCCGCCTCGCGTCCTTCGGCCAGCCCTTGGGCGTAGCCCGCTTCATACGCCTCTTGCCGCACGCGCTCGCGCAACGCCTCGTCCTCGCGGCGCCGCTCTTCCCACCACCGGGCGATGCGCTGCTCCGCTTCAGCCAGCCGCGCAGCGGCTTCTACTTCCGCCGCCGCCAGACGCTCGGCGGCGAGCCGTTCGGCCTGGGCGCGCAACTCGGCGGCGTCGGCGGCGTTCCGGGTTCCGGCGTCCTCCACGGACGGCGCATCAGAGCGCTGCGCTGCCGGATCCCCCCCGTCGGCCGCGGGGTCTTTCCAGGCGAGCACCACGCCCGCATCCGACCGCACGCAACTGAGCGCCTTGATCACCCTAGACAACGATCTCGTCGCCTCCTCCGCGCGAGATGATCACTTCGCCCGCCTCCTCGAGGCGCCGGATGACCGCGACGATGCGCGACTGGGCCTCCTCCACGTCGCGGAGGCGCACCGGACCCATGTATTCGAGCTCTTCGCGGAAGGCTTCGGCCATCCGCTTCGACATGTTTCGAAAGATGGCCTCGCGCACTTCCTCGCTGGCCACCTTGAGGGCCAGTTGCAAATCGCGCTGATCCACCTCGCGGATGACGCGCTGGATGGACCGGTCGTCCAAGGTGACGATGTCCTCGAACACGAACATGCGCTTTTTGATCTCTTCCACCAGGTCGGGGTCCTCCACTTCCAGGGTGTCGAGGATCGTGCGCTCCGTGGCGCGGTCGACGCGGTTGAGAATGGCCACAATGGCCTCGATGCCGCCGGCGGCCAGGTAATCGTGGGACACGTTGGCGGCCAGCTTCTGCTCCAGGATGTGCTCGACCTGGCTGATCACCTCGGGCGATGCGCGGTCCATCAGGGCGATCCGCCGGGCAATGTCGGCCTGAGAGGCCGGCGGCAGGGCGGAGAGGATGACGGCCGCCTGCTCCGGCTGCAAGTAGGAGAGGACGAGGGCGATGGTCTGGGGATGTTCATTCTGAAGGAAGTTGAGCACTTGGCCGGGATCGGCCTTGCGGATCGTGTCGAAGGGCCGCACCTGGAGGTTGGCCGTCAGCCGGTTGAGAATGCGCAGCGCCTTTTCCTCGCCGAGGGCCTGTTCCAACACTTGCTTGGCGTACAGAATCCCGCCTTGCTCAATGTACGCCTGGGCGCGGGCCATCTCCTGAAATTCGGCCAGCACGGCCTCTTTCTCCTCCGGGTCGACCTTGCGCATGCTGGCGATCTCCAGCGTGAGCTGTTCGATCTCCTCCTCGGTGAGGTGTTGGAAGATCCGCGCGGACACCTCGGAACCGAGGCTGATGAGCAAGATGGCCGCCTTCTGCAACCCGCTGAGGTGCTTGCGCCGCGCCACGCCTCATCCCTCCTACTCTTCCGACAACCAGGCCCGAAGCAGCTTGACAAATTCTTCGGGACGTTCGCGCGCCAACTGCTCGACGCGGTGGAAGGGGGCATTCTCCTCCGGCTGCGGCTCTTGATCGGCCGGAAGATCGCGAACCACGGGGAGGTCGACCGGAACATCCGGCGCAGGCGCGTTCCGCCGCCGGCGAACGATCGTGTAGGTGGCCGCCCCGGCCGCGGCAACCGCCGCCGCGCCGAGCCCGTACCACAGGACGTCGCGCCAGCCGCTTTCTTCCTCCGCCGTCACTTTTCCCTGGAGCGGGGACGGCATCACGGTGATGCGGCTGTCGATCTCCGCGTCGGTCAGCTGTCGCCCTTCGGTCCCGCCAAGCACCGCCCGCACCACCCCGCGGAGCATGTCGCGCACCTGCTGCTGCGTTTCCGGTGAAAGGGAGTTCGGGTTCGCGGGATCGGGGGGTTCGATGCCGACGGAGATGGCCACATCTTCAATGGCGTACGGGCTGCGCGCGATCTCCTGCTTGATGCGGTTGAACTCCCGGTTCACGCGGTCTTCGGTCCGCTCGTAGGACTGGTTGCCGCTGCCGGTCACCCCCGGGTAACTGGGAATGTCGGTGCTGCCTGTTCCGGCGATCCCGCCCGGCACGGCCCCTTCGCCGCTCGCCGATTCGGCGACATGCTCTTCGCTCACCACCAGCCCCTCATCCCGGCCCGCCGGCGGCTCGACGAGCTGCCGCGTTTCCTGAACGCGGTCAAAATTGACCTTGGCCACGACGGACACAACCACGCGGTCATGTCCGAACACTGTACCGAGCAGGGATTGCAATTTGCTTTGCAAATGTTTTTCAATCTGCTGGCGGATTTTCTCCTGATCCAGGGCTGCGGTCGCGCTGTCGGCGTCGGGTGCATTCGGGTACTCGAGCAGCCGCCCGTACTGGTCGGTGATGACGATGTTCTCCACCGGCAAGTTCGGCACGCTGCGCGACACCAAGTGGTACAAGGCGCGCACCCGGTCGGGCGAAGGCTGATACCCCGGCTCAATGGTGAGCACAACCGACGCCGAGGCCTCCTGCTGCTCTTCGCCGACCCACATGCGTTCCTTTGGCAGCGTGATCATGACGCGCGCCTTCTGGATCCAATCGACACCGTTTTCCAGAAGGCTTTCGATCTCGCCCTGGATCGCATCGCGCTCCAGCACATCGAACTGCCGATCGGTCACGCCAAAGGGCAGCTTGTCCAAAAAGGTGTCGTACCGGATCGACGCGCTGTGCGGCAGACCTTGCGCCGCCAGATCGAGCAGGACCCGATCGCGTTCCGTTCGCGGCACTTCAATGGAATGTCCGCCCGCCGTGATGCGGTACGGAACGCCCATCTTCTCGAGTTGGGCCTTGATTTGCCCCAATTCTTCCTGGGAAAGGTTTTCCGTGTAGAGCGGCACATACTCCGGCTGCGCGACCAGGGCCACCGACATCGCGGCAGAAGCCACGACAAAGAACACCGTTGCCCCAAGAAGGACCTTCTGCTTGCGCGACAGCCGTTGCCACAGCGCGATGCCTTGGCGTCTGATGCGTTC
This sequence comes from Calditerricola satsumensis, assembly GCF_014646935.1. Classification (GTDB taxonomy): domain Bacteria; phylum Bacillota; class Bacilli; order Calditerricolales; family Calditerricolaceae; genus Calditerricola; species Calditerricola satsumensis. Next base: position 30,512 of record NZ_BMOF01000014.1, read on the forward strand.
GATTCTCTCTCTCATCCTTGCGTATTGATCGGTCGACATGGCTCACCCGAGAAAACCGTTGGAAAGATTGCTTACAACGGCATGCGGAACACGTCTTGATACGCCTCAATGGCCTTGTTGCGCACATGCACCGCAAGCTGCAGGCCAAGGGAGGCCTTCTGCAATGCGAGAAACAGGTTGTGCAGATTCGCCACATCCCCGGCGGCCAGCCGCAGCGCCGCGCGCTCGGCGTTCACCTGGTCAGCGTTGAGCCGATCAAGGGCCTGGGCCAGCCAATCGGCGAACGACGTGGCGGCCTTGTCCGCAAGCCGCCCGTCATTCGACGAAAGCCCGAGGCCAACGGGCTTTGCCCCGGTGACCTGCATCCTGCTTCCCTCCTTGCGCGTTCTGCAAACCTCAACGGCCCAGTTCCAGGGCTTTGGTCAGCATGGCCTTCCCCGCCTGAAACGCGGCGACGTTGGCCTCGTACGCGCGCGTGGCGGCGATCAAGTCGGCCATCTCCTTGACAATGTCCACGTTGGGGAGCCGTACGTACCCATCCGGCCCCGCGTCGGGATGGGTCGGGTCGTACACCAGGCGCGGCGGCGTCGGGTCGTCGACGATGCGGCTCACCTGCACCCCCGCGCCAACCTCCGCCTGCCGGCCAATAGCTTGGGCCAAGTACGAGGCAAACGGCGTGCGCGGCTCAAAAACCACCAGCTTGCGCACATACGGCTGCCACGTGCCGTTCACCAGCCGGGCGCGGGTGGTCGTCGCGTTGGCGATGTTCGACGCGATGACATCCATGCGCACGCGCTCGGCGGTGAGCGCCGAGGCGCTGATGTCAAGCGGCGAGAGCACCACCGTTACCGCCTCCCTTCCCCGATGACCGTCCGCAACTGGTCCAGGTAATGCTGGGTGCTCTGCACCAGGGCCTGGTACCACAGCGCGTTGCGGGCTAGGTTGGCCATCTCCGCGTCCACGTCGACGTTGTTGCCGTCGTGGCGCATGCGCGTATGGACGGCGGGAACGATCCGCGGCGCGACCATGCTCTCCCGTGCCCCGATGGGCAGGTGGCGCGGATCGGTTCGCACGCCGACAAAGGACGAGCCCGGTCGGGCAAGGGCTTCCGCAAGCAGGCGCTCAAAGGCGACATCCGCCGCCTTAAACCCCGGCGTTTCCACATTGGCGAGATTGTTCGCGATGACGCGCTGCCGCAGCATCGCCGCATTCATGGCCTGTTCCAAGGTGGAAAGCATGCGATTTTGAAAGACGTCCACGGGTCTCGCCTCTCTTTCCGACGTCCAAAATTTGCTTCTACACCCATGTGGCAAATTCCTTCATTCCTCGACAAAAAGTTTGTCGCCTTCATGAAAAATGAACGGAATGTCCCACCCCAAACGGGACAAAATCCAACCGTTTTCCTAATCGGGTGGGGCTATTCCCGCCCCTTTTCCCGAATCGGGCAACGTTCCACGGCCAAAAACGTGCAGAAAAAAACCCCCTGTCGATTTTCGACAGGGGTTTCCTTTTTCGACAAGGTTTTTCCACCTCGAACGGATCGACATGCCCATGCGTGGATTTCCGCGTTTACGACGACTTGAGCTTCTCCAGTTCCGGCAGCAGCTTGTCGTTCAGCACCTTGATGTACGTCCCCTTCATGCCCAGGGAACGGGACTCGATGACGCCGGCGCTCTCCAGCTTGCGCAGCGCGTTGACAATCACCGAACGGGTGATGCCGACGCGGTCGGCGATCTTACTGGCGACGAGCAGCCCCTCCTTGCCGTCCAGCTCTTCGAAGATGTGTTCCACCGCTTCCAATTCGCTGTACGACAGGGACCCGATGGCCAGCTGCACGACCGCTTTGGCCCGCGCTTCCTGCTCGATCTGCTCCGCGCGCTCGCGCAGGATCTCTGTGCCGACGACGGTCGCCCCGTACTCGGCCAGCACGAGGTCGTCTTCAGTGAACTTCTCGTTCAGACGGCCCAGGGCCAGCGTGCCCAGGCGATCGCCGCCGCCGATGATCGGCACGAGGGTTGTCCACGCTTCATGAATCACGTCGCGCAGCTCGACGGGAAAGATGGTCAGGTCGCTTTCGATCGGGATGTTGGTCTGGGTTTCGTCCACTTTCAACAGCTCGCGATTGTATTCTTCAGGAAAGCGCCGCTCCTCGAGCATGCGGCGCATCCGCTCGTTTTCGATCTGATGGGCGATGGCGAAGCCGAGCACCTTCCCCTTTCGGCTGAGGACGAACACGTTGGCGTTGATCACGTCGCGGAGCACTTCGGCCATTTCCATGAAATTCACGGCGTGGCCGGCCGTCTTTTGCAGCAACCGGTTGATGCGCCGCGTTTTGGTCAGCAGGTCCATCGATCACGCCTCCTTGTGTCGAACATGGTGAACAAAAAACAAAGCCAAGCGCGCTACAAAATGTATTGCCGCAAATCGCGGTCTTCGACAATGTCGCGCAGTTTTTCATTGACGTACTCCGGCGTGATCACCACCGTCTCCAGGTTGATGTCCGGCGCCTCGAAGGAGAGGTCTTCGAGAAGCTTTTCCATCACCGTGTGGAGACGGCGGGCGCCGATGTCCTCCGTCTGGCGGTTGACTTCCGCGGCCAGCCGCGCAATCTCCCGGATCGCCTCGTCGGTAAACTGCACCTTGACGCCTTCCGTCTCGATGAGCGCCGTGTACTGCTTGATCAGGGCGTTTTGCGGTTCCGTCAAGATGCGCACGAAATCGTCCACCTCGAGGCTGGTCAGCTCGACGCGGATGGGAAACCGTCCCTGCAACTCGGGAATCAGGTCGGACGGCTTGGCCACGTGAAACGCTCCGGCGGCAATGAAGAGGATGTGGTCCGTCTTGACCGGCCCGTATTTCGTCATCACCGTGGAGCCCTCGACGATGGGCAGGATGTCGCGCTGCACGCCTTCGCGGGAGACATCGGGGCCGACGCCCCCTTCCCGCCCGGCGATCTTGTCGATCTCGTCGATGAAGATGATCCTGTGCTGTTCGGCGCGCTGGATCGACTCCTGGATCACCTCGTCCATGTCGATCAGCTTGCTCGCCTCTTCCTGCACGAGCAGCTTCCGCGCCTCGCGCACCGGTACCTTCCGGCGCTTGGTGCGTTTGGGGAAAAGGCTCCCGAACAGCTCTTGCACGTTGACGCCCACCTGCTCCACGCCCGAACCGGCGAAGAGGTCAATCATCGGCAAGGCGGTGTCCTCAATCTCCACCTCGACAATCCAGTCTTCCAGCTCGCCCCGCGCCAGGCGCTCGGCCAGCTCCCGCCGCCGGCGCTGCCGCTCCAGGGCGTCTCCGTCGCCTTCTTTCTCCTGGCTCGTGCCCATGCGACCGCCAAACAGGAGTTCGAGCGGATTTTGAAAGCCGCGCTCCTTCTTCGGCTCCGGCACGAGCAGGTCGAGTAGGCGCTCTTCGGCCAGCTTTTCCGCCCGGTCGCGCACTTCCTCCATCTTTTCCGCTTTTACCATGCGGATGGCCGTCTCCACCAGGTCGCGGACCATCGACTCGACGTCGCGGCCCACGTAGCCGACCTCGGTAAACTTGGTCGCCTCCACCTTGACGAAGGGCGCGCCGGCGAGCTTGGCCAGCCGCCGGGCAATCTCCGTTTTCCCGACCCCGGTCGGCCCGATCATGAGGATGTTTTTCGGCGTGATCTCGTCGCGCAGCGCCTCGGGCAGGAGGCTCCGCCGGTAGCGGTTGCGCAGGGCAATGGCCACCGCGCGCTTGGCGGCCTTCTGCCCGACGATGTATTTGTCCAGTTCGGCGACGATCTCCCGCGGCGTGGGAATCCGATCGCGTCGCACGCTCACCCCTCCAGCTCTTCGACGACGAGGTGGTCATTCGTGTACACGCAGAGCTCCGCCGCGATGCGCAGCGCCTCTTCGGCAATCTGGCGCGCGCTCAGGTGCGGGGCGTGGCGCTTGAGGGCCCGTCCCGCCGCCAGCGCGTAGCTGCCGCCCGAACCGATGGCCACCATGCCGTCGTCCGGTTCCAGCACTTCGCCGCTGCCCGAAATCAGGAGCAGGTGGCGTCTGTCCATGACGACGAGCAGGGCTTCCAGGCGGCGCAGCATGCGGTCGGTGCGCCACTCCTTGGCCAGTTCCACCGCGGCGCGCGGCAGGTTGCCGTGGTGCTCCTCCAGCTTGCCCTCGAATTTCTCAAACAAGGCCATCGCGTCGGCCACCGAACCGGCAAAGCCGGCCAGCACCTGGCCGCGGTACAGGCGACGCACCTTCTTGGCGCCTTTCTTCATCACCATCGCGTTGCCGAAGGTGACCTGCCCGTCACCGGCCATGGCCGCCCGTCCGTTGTGCTGGATGGCAAAAATGGTCGTCCCGTGAAAGCCGCGTTCCAATCGTGTCCCTCCTCAGGCGCGCGGATGAGCGTCGTCGTAGACGCGCCGCAGCCGCTGCCGGGTGACGTGGGTGTACACCTGCGTCGACGAGATGCTGGCGTGCCCGAGCAGCTCCTGCACCGCGCGCAGGTCGGCTCCCGCGTTCAAAAGGTGCGTGGCAAAGCTATGGCGGAACGTGTGCGGACTCACCCGCTTCGTCAGAGCTGCTTGTTCGACATATTTCGCCACGATTCGACGTACGCTGCGCGTTGAAAGGGGTCCCCCTCGCCAGTTGACGAAGAGGCGCGTTTCGCCGGGTGCGGCGAGCTTCGGACGCCCGTCGCGGAGATACCGGCGCAGGGCCTCGATGGCGTGGGACCCGAGGAGAACATACCGCTCTTTGGCCCCTTTTCCGTAGACCAGGACCGTGCCCACCGAAAGGTCGAGGGCGGTCACGTCAAGGGCACACAGCTCGCTGACGCGCATGCCGGTGGCGTACAACGTCTCCAAAAGGGCCCGGTCACGCAGACCGAGCGGATGAGCGGGATCAGGCAGCGCAAGCAGACGGGCAATCTCGTCCTCGTCGAGAAACACCGGAAGCCGTTTTTCCAGTTTGGGCGTCGCCACCCCTTCAAAGGGCGTGTGGGCCACGCGGCCTTCCCGGTGCAAAAAGCGAAAAAAGGCGCGCAAGGCCGAGAGCTTCCGCGCGACGGTTCGGCGGGAATATCCGGATTCGTGCAGGTGGGCCAGGTACGCCCGCACGTGCCAGGGCGTCACCTCGTCCCAATCGAGGTCCTGCCGCTGCAGGACCGCCTCCCGAAATGCCGCGATGTCCCGCTGGTACGCTGCAATCGTGTGGGGCGACGCGTTCTTCTCAATCTGCAAATACGCGCGGAAGGCCATGACCGGGTTGTTCTGCACGTTGCCCACACCCTCCTCCAGCCGCGAAGCAACCTCATCTTACCATACGATCATCCGTTTGTGCAACTGAAATTGTGGATGTTTTGTGAAAATTCCCGTATGGCCGCCAAAGCCCGCTCGGCGTAGGCCAAGTTGCGGGCGCGCTTGTCGCGGATCTTTTGCGGAAGCGGCGGGAACAGGCCAAAGTTGGCGTTCATCGGCTGGAAGTTGCGCGGATCGGCCTCGGTGATGTACCGCGCCATGCTGCCCATGGCCGTTTCGGGCGGAAAGACAACGGGCTTAAGCCCGCGGGCCAACCGCCCGGCGTTGATGCCGGCGATGAGGCCCGACGCCGCCGACTCGACGTATCCTTCCACGCCCGTGATCTGACCGGCAAAAAACAGCGTGTCCCGCCCTTTGAATTGGTACGTGGGCCTGAGGAGTTTCGGTGAATTCAAGTAGGTGTTGCGGTGCATCACCCCGTACCGGACGATTTCGGCATTCTCCAGACCGGGAATCATGCGGATGATGCGCTTCTGCTCGCCCCACTTCAGGTGCGTCTGGAACCCGACGATGTTGTACAGCGTTCCCGCAGCGTTGTCCTGCCGCAGCTGAACGACGGCATAGGGCTCCTTGCCCGTCCGCGGGTCGATGAGCCCCACCGGCTTCATCGGACCGAAGCGGATGGTGTCCTTCCCGCGCTTGGCCATCACCTCGATGGGCATGCACCCTTCGAAATAGATGGCCTTCTCAAATTCCTTGAGGGGCACCGTTTCCGCCGTCACAAGGGCCTCATAGAAGCGGTCAAATTCCTCTTTCGTCATCGGGCAGTTGATGTACGCCGCCTCGCCCTTTCCGTAGCGCGAGGCGATAAAGACCTTGCTGAAATCGATGGAATCGCGCTCGACAATCGGCGCCGCCGCATCGTAAAAGTAGAGGTACTCCTCCCCCGTCAGTTCGCGCAGCTTCTCCGAAAGGGCGGGTGAGGTGAGCGGGCCGGTGGCGATGACGACGATGCCGTCGGGGATCTCCGTCACCTCTTCGCGGATCACCTCGATCAGCGGATGAGAGGTGATCGCGTCGGTCACCCGCTGGGCAAACTCGTGCCGGTCGACGGCCAGCGCTGATCCGGCCGGCACGGCGCACGCGTCCGCCGACCGGATGATGACCGAATCGAGCCGGCGCATTTCTTCCTTTAATATCCCCACTGCATTCGTGAGGTCGTTGGCGCGCAGGGAATTGGAACAGACGAGTTCGGCAAACTTGTCGGTGTGATGCGCCGGCGTTTGTTTGTGCGGGCGCATCTCGTACAGGCGGACGCGCACGCCTTGGCGGGCGATTTGCCAGGCCGCCTCGCTGCCCGCCAAGCCCGCCCCGACCACCGTCACCACCGGCTGGCTCACGTCGCCTCACCTCCAACGTGTGTCGTTTCCGCTTCCGACGGTGGGCCCTCGTTCGCCGCGCCTTCCGCGGCGCCCGATGGGTCTTCTTCCGCCTGGAAGTCGCACTGCGTGCAGGCGACGAGCCGCTCCTTTTTCTTCCCGCCCTTTTCCACGAGCAGCCCGCCGCACGTCGGGCAGGGCCGCGCCACGGGACGGTCCCAGGAGACGAACTCGCATTCGGGATACCGCGCGCAACCGTAAAAAATCCGGCCGCGCTTGGAGCGCCGTTCGACGAGCTCGCCGCCGCATTGGGGGCACCGGGCTCCGGTGCTCTTGACAATCGGCTTGGTGAAGCGGCATTCCGGGAACCCCGAGCACGCCAGGAAGCGGCCGAAGCGGCCCATCTTGTAGACGAGGGGCCGGCCGCACTTGGCGCACGTCTCGTCCGACACCTCATCGGCCAGCTCCACCCGTTCCATCTTTTCCTCCGCTTCTTCCAGCTGCTTGGAGAACCACTCGTAAAACTCCTCCAGCACGCGGGTCCACGGCACGCGCCCCTCTTCAATGCGGTCGAGGGCCTCTTCCATCTTGGCCGTGAACTGGACGTCGACAATTTCCGGGAAAAACTCCTCCATGAGCGCATTGACCGCTTCGCCCAGTTCCGTCGGCACAAAGCGCTTGTTCTCCAGCGTCACGTACCCGCGCTTCTGGATCGTCTCCAGCGTCGGCGCATAGGTGCTTGGCCGACCGATGCCCAGCTCCTCCATCGTCTTCACCAGGCGCGCCTCGGTGTAGCGAGGCGGCGGCTGGGTGAAATGCTGCTTGGGCTCGATCGACGCCACAGCCAGGGTCTGGCCCGGCCGCATCGGCGGCAGGATGCGGTCCTCCTCGTTCTTCTCGTCGTCCGTCCCCTCCACGTACAGCTTCATGAACCCGGGGAAGCGGACCACCGAACCCGTGGCCCGGAAGGTGGCGCCGCCGGCGTCGATGTCGACGGTCATCGTGTCGAGAACGGCCGACGCCATCTGGCTGGCCACGAAGCGCTCCCAGATCAGCTTGTACAGGCGATACTGGTCGCGGGTCAAATACGGCTTCACCCGCTCCGGTTCGCGGAACACCGACGTCGGGCGGATCGCCTCGTGGGCGTCCTGGGCCTTCTCCTGCTTGGCGAAGGTGCGCGGCGCTTCCGGCAAGTAGTCCTTCCCAAACGTTTGGGCGATGTACGTGCGGGCCTCCTCCTGGGCGACGGTGGAGACGCGCGTCGAGTCCGTGCGCATGTAGGTGATCAAGCCAACGGCTCCTTCCGCCCCCAGTTCGACCCCTTCATACAGCTGCTGGGCCAGCATCATCGTCTTCGTCGCGCGGAAGCCCAGCTTGCGCGCCGCCTCCTGCTGGAGCGTGCTGGTGGTGAAGGGCGGGACGGGATGGCGCCGCCGCTGCCGCTCCGTCACCTCGCGCACGACGAAGGGTTTCCCTTCCAGCCGCGCCAGCAGGGCCTTCACCTCGTCCTCGTTCTTCAGTTCGGCCTTCTCCGCGCCGTAGCCGTAAAAACGCGCCTCAAAGGGCGTGCCGTCGGCCAAAAGATGGGCCGTCACCGTCCAGTACTCTTCCGGGACGAAATTGCGGATCTCCTTCTCCCGGTCAATGATGAGCTTGACGGCGACGGACTGCACGCGCCCGGCGCTGAGGCCTTTTTTCACTTTTTTCCAGAGAAGCGGGCTAATCTTGTAGCCCACCAGGCGGTCGAGGATGCGGCGCGCCTGCTGGGCATTGACGAGGTCCATATTGATCGGCCGCGGATGGGCAAAGGCCTCGCGGACCGCGTTTTTCGTGATCTCGTTGAACACCACCCGGCACGGGGCCGAGGGATCCAGTTCGAGGATGTTCGTCAGGTGCCAGGCGATGGCCTCCCCTTCGCGATCGGGGTCGGCGGCCAGGAACACCTGCTTCACCTTTTTTGACGCTTCGCGCAGCTCCTTCAGGATGTTGCCTTTCCCGCGAATCGTGATGTATTTGGGTTCAAACCCCTTCTCGATGTCCACACCCATTTGGCTTTTCGGCAAGTCCCGAACGTGGCCCATCGACGCCTTGACGATGTAGCCGCGTCCCAGGTACTTGCCGATCGTCTTGGCCTTGGCGGGCGACTCGACGATGACCAGCGCTTTGGCCAAGAGACCTCCCCCTTTCGCACACCCAACTCGGTCAATACACCGTGTTGTCTCCCTAAAGCATATTATCAATCACCCTGTCCCTCTGCAAACCTTTTCTCGCCTCGGCGGGCGAAGGTTTCCTGGGCCACGTACAGCCCGCCCGGAAGCTGCATCACCCACCCGCGCAGCTCGAGGGCCAAGAGGGCGGCGTGCAGCGCACCCGGCGTCAGGCCGGTGGCGGCCACGAGGTCGTCCACATGCACCGGACCGCGGACAAGATGCGGCCACACGGCCCGCTCCTCGGGGGAGAGGGCCGTGAGGAATGGCGGCTCCGGCGGGGTTTCCGACGATGAGCCGGCGTCGTGCGCCCGTCCACCCCGACCTGCTCCCGTACCCGCAGCGGCTTGCACACGCGCATCCGCCCGGGACGTTGCCGCCAAGCCCGCCGCGCCCGCCAATTCCGACAGCACGTCGTCAATGCCCGTCACCAGCTTGGCCCCCTGCTGGATGAGCGCATGCGGCCCGCGGCTTTCCGGGGAGAAGATCGACCCGGGCACGGCGAACACCTCGCGTCCCTGTTCGAGGGCCAGGTCGGCCGTGATGAGGGAGCCGCTCTTTTCGCCCGCCTCCACCACGACCACCCCGTGGGACAGACCGCTGATGATGCGGTTGCGGCGGGGGAAAAACCCCTTTTGCGGTGGCGTGCCCGGCGGTAACTCCGAGAGGACGAGCCCGCCTTCCCGCCAAATCCGCTCGTACAGACGGCGGTGCTGGCGGGGGTACACCACGTCGACACCGCAGCCAAGGACGGCAACGGTCGTCCCGCCGGCCTCCAGTGCGCCGAGGTGGGCCTCGCCGTCGATGCCGGCGGCCAGGCCCGAGACCACCGTCCATCCCTGGCCCGCCGCATCGAACGCCAAGCGGCGCGCCGCGGCCCGGCCGTAGGGCGTGGGGCGCCGCGTGCCCACGATGGCCAAACCGGGCGCATCGAGGGCCTTCAGGTCGCCGCGCACAAACAGCACCGGCGGCGGATCGGCAATGTGCGCAAGGAGAGACGGGTACGCCGCGTCCCAGTACGTCAGCAGGCCCACCTCGAGCCGGGCCAGACGCGCCAATAAGGCGCGCACCGCCCGCGGCGTCGCCGCCTCCCGCACCCGCGCCGCCACCTCCGGCGGGATGCGCGCATCGCGGCACAGCTGCGCGAGGTCGCCGCCGACAAGGCCCTCCGGCTGCCCGCCCGCCGCCTCGACCAGCCGGAAGAGGGTGCGGGGCCCCACGCCGTCCACCGATGCGAGCACGGCCAACAGGCCGCTCGTTTCGGACCGCTCCATTTTCCTCGCCATCCTTCCTTCACGCTTTCCCACGCCGCCGGATTTCCGGAATCGTCCGACAATCCCCAACAAAAACAGAACCCTGCCCGCGTGGGGCAAGGTTCTGCGCGCTTCCGTCACCGAAGGCGGCCCTGACCTTACCGGTGCGCGACGGTGAGGCAGCGCTCGTACAGCCCGCGCTCCTTGAGCACCTCAACGAGCGTCTCCCCGATCACCGCCGGCGTCTTGGCCACGCGCACACCGCAGGCTTCCAGCTTGGCGATCTTCTCCGCAGCCGTCCCCTTGCCTCCGGAGATGATCGCCCCGGCATGGCCCATGCGCTTGCCGGGCGGGGCCGTTTGCCCGCCGATAAAGCCGACCACCGGCTTCGTCATGTTGGCCCGGATCCACTCGGCCGCCTCTTCCTCCGCCGTGCCACCGATCTCCCCGATGAGGATGACGGCGTAGGTGTCGGGATCCTCCTCAAACATCCGCAGCACGTCGATGAACTCGGTGCCCTTCACCGGATCGCCGCCGATGCCCACCGCCGTCGACTGGCCGATGCCGCGCGTGGTGAGCTGGTGCACCGCCTCATAAGTGAGCGTCCCGCTGCGGGAGACGATGCCCACATGCCCCGGCGCGTGGATGTAGCCGGGCATGATCCCGATCTTGCACTCGCCCGGCGTGATGACACCCGGGCAGTTGGGCCCGATGAGGCGCGTCTTCTTCCCTTCCAGGTAGCGCTTCACCTTGACCATGTCGAGGACGGGAATGCCCTCGGTGATGCACACCACAAGGTCGAGTCCGGCGTCGACCGCCTCCATGATCGCGTCGGCGGCAAAGGCCGGCGGCACGTAGATGACCGACGCGTTGGCCCCCGTCTTTTCGACGGCTTCGGCCACCGTGTCGAACACCGGAACGCCTTCCACCACCATGCCGCCCTTGCCCGGTGTCACGCCACCGACAATTTTCGTGCCGTACTCGATCATCTGCTTCGTGTGAAACAGGCCCTGCGAACCGGTAATCCCTTGGACGATCACCTTGGTGTCCTTGTTGACCAGAATGCTCATCGGCTTCCCTCACCTTCTTTTCTTGGCCCGCAATGGGTTTTCGCCATACACGCGAGGTTCCGCGTTACGTCTTGCGCCGCTTGCCCGTCACGAAACCAGCGAGACGATCTTCTGGGCCGCGTCGGCCATCGAGTCGGCCGAGACGATGTCGAGGCCCGACTCGGCGAGAATCTTCTTCCCGAGCTCGACGTTCGTCCCTTCGAGGCGCACCACAAGCGGCACCTTCAGCTCCACCTGCTTGGCCGCCTCGACGATGCCGGTGGCGATCACGTCGCACTTCATGATCCCGCCGAAGATGTTGACGAGAATGCCCTTCACGTTGGGATCGGAAAGGATAATCTTGAACGCTTCGCGCACCTTTTCCACCGACGCGCCCCCGCCGACGTCGAGGAAGTTGGCCGGCTCGCCGCCGTAGAACTTGATGATGTCCATGGTGGCCATGGCCAGCCCGGCGCCGTTGACCATGCAGCCGATGTTGCCGTCGAGGGCGATGTAGCTGAGGTCGTACTTGGCCGCTTCCTGCTCCCGCGGGTCCTCCTCGTTCGGATCGCGCAACGCGGCGATTTCCGGATGGCGGAAGAGGGCGTTGTCGTCGAAGTTGAGCTTGGCATCGAGGGCCAGCACTTCGCCGTCACCGGTAACAACGAGCGGGTTGATCTCCGCCAGGGAGCAGTCCTTGTCGACAAAGGCCTGGTAGAGCCCCATGAAGAACTTGACCGCCTTGCCGACCAGCTCCTTGGGAATGTTGATGGCGTAGGCCACCTTGCGCGCCTGGAAGGGCATCAGGCCGGTCAGCGGGTCGATGTATTCCTTGACGATTTTCTCCGGCGCGCGCTTGGCCACCTCTTCGATCTCCACGCCGCCTTCCTCCGAGGCCATCAGGACGACGCGGCCCGTTGTCCGGTCGACGACCATGCCGACATAGTATTCCTTCCGGATGTCGCAGCCCTGCTCGATCAGGAGGCGCTTCACTTCCTTGCCTTCCGGGCCGGTCTGGTAGGTGACCAGCTTCTTGCCCAAGAGCTCCTGGGCATAGGCGCGCACTTCGTCGAGGCTTTTCGCCAGCTTCACGCCGCCGGCTTTCCCGCGTCCGCCGGCGTGGATCTGCGCCTTGACGACCACCACGTCGGTTCCCAGTTCCTTGGCCGCCTCCACCGCCTCGTCAACGGTAAAGGCTACCTTTCCCCTGGGAACCGCCACGCCATATTGCTTGAGGATCTCCTTGGCCTGGTGCTCGTGAATGTTCATGCGCGTTCCATCCTCCTGTCCTGGACTGACCAAAGGTGCAGAAAACGCTGACGTCTCTTGTCCACTACCGATCTTCTCACGTCTGCGCAAAAATTGCAAGCGGAAACGCCACGCGCGCCCGTTCGACGCCATCCGACACCGGCGCGAAACGCGCGAATTTTTTTATTTTCCGGGAAATCGGGCGGGCGCGCCCGTCTCGCATCCGGAGCGCGTCCGGCGCCATTGTGCCGGTCACGGCGGTGATCACCCGCCCTATCCGTCCGAATGAGGCTGCCGGCCGCCGGTTATACTAGCCCGCAGCCGGCTGCCCCACCAGGGTTCCCGAAATCCGCAGACAGGAGGAACGCCCCATGGATAACGGCCGCGTGATCGACCCGATCGAAACCGCGCCCACGCCCTTCGTTCCCGCCCCGGCAGACAAAGCGGATGGATTGCCGGTCGAAAGCCCTGAACCGCCGGATGCGACGGAAGAAGAAGCGCATCTCCGCGCGCAGCCGACCGAGACGCTGGTCCTCGCCTACTGGCAGACCCACTGCTGCATCAAAAACACGGTGGCCCTGGACCTCGCGGGCGACAACGAAGCCCTCTTTCGCCACATGCGCCGCCTCGATCGGCTCAACGCCATTCTGCGCGAGCGGTTCCTTGTCCATTGACGAAAGGGAGGATGCCCCATGGCCAAAACGCGTGGCGACGAACACCGCCCCCGCCTCGAGACCAAGACGACCGGCCAGCTGACGGACGCCGCTCGGGAAACAGCCCCTGGCCATGGCGACAAAAAACTGGACGGGCCCAATCGCCCGTCCACGTAAACGGCGTCTACCGCGTCATCCGCCGGTCATCGGGCAAGGGCAGCGCCAAGAGCCAGCCGATGAAGGGCAAGAGCACCATGCCGTGAAGCAGCGCATCCAGCCCCCATCGGTCGGCCACCACGCCCAGCACCGTGGCCCCGATGCCGCCCGCGCCGATGGCCAGTCCGATCATCAGCCCCGACACCATGCCCACCCGTCCCGGGACGAGTTGTTGGGCGTACACCACCGTCACCGCAAAGCTGGACAGGCTGACGAGGCCCAGCAGAAACAGGACGAGGGCGCTCCACACCCCTGAAGCGTGCGGCAACAGGAGCAGGAAGGGCACGGCACCGATCATCGACGCCACCACCACGTTTTTGCGCCCGATGCGGTCCGACAGCGGGCCACCAAGAAAGGTGCCCAGCGCGCCGGCAAAGAGGAACAAGAACAGGTTGACCTCCGCCTCCGAAATGGAAACACCCCGCACATCCACCTGATAGAGGGGAACGAAACTGGACACCCCGCTGTGGATCCAGGACCGCATCGTCACCACGGCGACGAGCAACGCCAGCACCCCGTAGGCAGCCGGCTGTGAAGCGGACGCCACGCGCATCGTCCGAAGCTGGCTCCGCCTGCGCACCCAGCGCGCCACCGGAACGAGCACGGCGGTGCCAACCGCCGCCGCTGCGGCCAGTCCCCAGCCGCCATGCAGCCCATAGGGCAGAAAGACGAGGGGAACCAGAAGCGGTCCTACGGCCTGCCCGGCGTTCCCGCCCACCTGGAAGATGGCCTGCGCCAGGCCCTTGCGCGTCCCCGCCGCCACATGGGCGACGCGGGAACTTTCCGGGTGAAACACGGCCGAACCGATGCCGATCAGCGCAACGGCGGCCAGCAGCTGGGCAAAGGACGCCATCCCCGCCAGGGCCGCCATTCCGCATCCGGTGACAAGAAACGCGACCGGCATCAGCTGCGGGAGGGGCCGCCGATCCGTCCACGCGCCGACAACGGGCTGCAGGAGCGACGACGTCACGTTGGCCACCATGACCACCACGCCCACCTGGGCGTAGGTGAGCCCCAGCAGCTTCTGGACGAGGGGAAGAAGCGCCGGAACGACCGAGGTGAGCATGTCGTTCAGAAAATGGGCCAGACTGATGCGCCACAGGATGCGCAGATGGGGCTTTTCGCCGCCGGCATCCGTTTGCGGCGCGTTGGCGGCCGGCTGCGGCCCGGTCAGCGGGAATGACTGCGTGGGGTCCGCCATCTTCCGTCTCCTCCTGCTTGCGTGGCGCGGAAGCGAGCGAAGACGCCCGAAACTCCGCGTCTCGAAATTCTCATGTTTGAACATAACAATAGCAAACCCTTTGCCATCTGTCACCTGCCAACTCCGGCGGGATCAAACCAATACGCAAGAAATTCCATTTTCCCCACTCCGCGTATACGGAACGGTTTCTCCGCGTCCGCAACCGGCCAACCCTGGTAGTAATGCCGCAAGACAAACGCCCGCATCTCGCTGTCAATCGCCAGTTCCTCGTAGTGGCCGAGCAGACCAAACGGTAACGGCCACGTGCTTCGAATCCGGCTGCTGGACGCGCAAGCGTACGACCTCCCCGCTGGCCAGCTCCTCCACCCGTTGAAAGGCCCTAATCGACTCGTTCCAACTGTTTGGAGGCAGCACGATCCAGCCGTGGCCCATGCAGGTGGCACACTGCAGGAGAACCTTCGTTTTCCGCCATAGGTCGCGCCCTCCCTGAACCGTTTCGCGCATGCCCGTTCCGCAACAGCATCAAGAGTATCGTTTTAATCTTCAATCTTCCCCAAATAATGAAAATGACGATGCCAAGTCTAACAATGGCGGCAAGCCATACATATGGGCCAGTGCCTCGAAATTCGTCTTCAAGATTGACGTTTTGTGTGGGGGCTTTTCCTTCACCTAACAAAACCAAGTCCTCTTGTGCAGAAATCCCTTCTCTTGTCCTATGGCCTTTCCTCAAATTCGTATCCGCAATCGCCGCCCCCCATCCCCGTGGTGAGAATCACTTGCGATTGGGAGATTCCCTTCCAAGTTTTCTTTACTTCAAATAGAACGTATTTTTTTGTTAATCCATTAAGCTGTTTTTTCTCTTGAATTTCAATCACCTTGCCTGTAAAAACGGCGTCGGAACGCTCCAGTTCTTCTTCAACCGTCGGCTCTCCGGCACAGGAACAAGCGTAGCCCGTTGAAGGGTTCAACATGAACATCGCATGGAACACAAGGCACAAGACAACAATCACGCGAATCTTCTTCGGCATTCACAATTTCACCTCCCTCAATGACTAACCCTTTTTCTCCGTTTTGCTCACTCATTCGCACGTTTTCTCC
>NZ_BMOF01000015.1 GCF_014646935.1 Calditerricola satsumensis
ACGGTAGAGCGGCCGGCTGTTAACCGGTAGGTTGCAGGTTCGAATCCTGCCTGCGGAGCCATCTTGCTCCCATAGCTCAGCTGGTAGAGCGCTTCCATGGTAAGGAAGAGGTCACCGGTTCAAGTCCGGTTGGGAGCTCCAGACGTGGCCCGTTGGCGAAGTGGTTAACGCACCAGATTTTCAATCTGGCATGCAGGGGTTCGAATCCCCTACGGGTCACCACGTGGACGGTTAGCTCAGTTGGGAGAGCGCTTGCTTCACACGCAAGAGGTCGGCGGTTCGATCCCGTCACCGTCCACCATTCGTGGAGGGGTACCGAAGTGGCCAAACGGGGCAGACTGTAAATCTGCTGGCGTTGCCTTCGTAGGTTCGAATCCTACCCCCTCCACCAGTTTCGCTGGGGCGTAGCCAAGCGGTAAGGCAACGGACTTTGACTCCGTGATGCGTAGGTTCGAATCCTACCGCCCCAGCCAATCGTGAGCCGTTAGCTCAGTTGGTAGAGCACCTGACTTTTAATCAGGGTGTCGCTGGTTCGAGTCCAGCACGGCTCACCATTCCAAGCGGAAGTGGCTCAGGGGTAGAGCACCGCCTTGCCAAGGCGGGGGTCGCGGGTTCGAATCCCGTCTTCCGCTCCATCTCGTGCGCCCGTAGCTCAGTTGGATAGAGCGTCTGACTACGAATCAGAAGGTCGGGAGTTCGAATCTCTCCGGGCGCACCATCCTTTCTCTACGGTCGGGGTATAGCTCAGCTTGGCTAGAGCGCTTCGTTCGGGACGAAGAGGCCGGGGGTTCGAATCCCTCTACCCCGACCATGCGTGGGGCTGTAGCTCAGTTGGGAGAGCGCCAGAATCGCACTCTGGAGGTCGGCGGTTCGAGCCCGCTCAGCTCCACCATCTCTCGTCAAAAAGCCTTCGGGACAAACCCGAGGGCTTTTTGCTTTTTTGTGCATTTTTGTTCTGTTGCCGTTCCAGGTGGGCAAGGCCGTTTCCGCGTTGCCGGATGCGGGGGTGTGCGCGCCGGGGTGGGGCGCCGGCGGCATAGATATACAGGGGGCTGTCGAGTTGAGTCACCGCTGCGCACCTGACTAGAATAGGGTAACAACGCTTGCGGAAAGGACGGTTGCGACATGAACCAGAAGAAGGTCGCACTCATCGGCGTTCCGATGGACTTGGGTGCCGACCGGCGCGGCGTGGACATGGGGCCTAGCGCCATGCGCTATGCCGGTGTCATGGCGCGCCTCACACGTCTGGGCTTTCACGTGGACGATGTGGGGGATCTGGTTGTGCCGCGTCCAAGCGGCGTGGCGGGACAGGATCTGAATCTCAAGCATTTGCCGGAAGTGGTGGAGGTCAACCGCAATCTCGCCGCGACGGTCTCGGAAAAGGTGCGCGAGGGCTACATCCCCCTTGTGCTGGGGGGCGACCACAGCATTGCCATCGGGACGATCGCCGGCGTGGCGCAGCATTACCGCAACCTGGGCGTCCTCTGGTTCGATGCGCACGGGGACCTCAACACCGCCGAGACCTCGCCGTCGGGCAACATCCACGGCATGCCGCTGGCGGTGTCCCTCGGCTTTGGCCATGACGACCTGGTGCGCATCGGCGGCTTTGCCCCCAAGGTCCGCCCCGAAAACGTCGTGATCATTGGCGCGCGCGACCTCGATCCGGGCGAGCGGGAGCTGATCAAGCGCATCGGCTTGCGCGTCTTCACCATGCACGAGATCGATCGCCTGGGCATGAGCCGCGTCATGGAAGAAGCCCTGGCCATCGTGACGAACGGCACCGACGGCGTCCACCTCAGCCTTGACCTTGACGCCGTCGACCCGCACGACGCTCCGGGCGTCGGCACGCCGGTGGTGGGCGGCCTGACGTACCGCGAGAGCCATTTGGCCATGGAGATGCTGGCCGAGGCGGGCGTGCTGGTCTCGGCGGAGGTGGTGGAGGTGAATCCCATCCTGGACGTGGAGAACCGTACGGCCAAGGTGGCCGTCGCCCTGATCGGTTCGGCGTTCGGGGAGAAACTGCTCTAAGGGCATGCATTGGCGGGTCGGGCCTGTGGGCGGAGGCGTCGCTCCGCCTTCCCAGTGAAACGCGTGGCGAGATCAGGCCTGTCACGGCGGGTTTTTCCGCCGGCGATGGGCCTTTTTTTGCGTTTGTGTTACACTATCGGTGGCAACGGCATTTGCAGGCAAAAGCGGGTGAACAGCTGTGATCAATTGGGGGCGGATCACGGGGTCATTGAGCGACGTCGTGGACATTCTCCTCGTTGCCTACGTGCTGTACAAATTGATTCTGTTTTTGCGCGGCACCCGGGCCATCCAACTGCTGAAAGGATTTTTGATCATCGTGGGGGTTTGGGTGCTGAGCACCTATTTCGAGCTGCGCACCCTGCAGTGGCTGATGTCGCAGGCGTTTACCTATGGCGTCCTCGCCATCCTGATCATCTTCCAGCCGGAGCTGCGTCGCGCGTTGGAACAACTCGGCCGCGGCTGGCTGTTCACCCGCACGCTGCAGACCCCCCAAGAAACGGCGCGGCGCATGGTGGCGGAAGTGATCAAGGCGGTCACGTACATGGCCAAGCGGAGGATCGGGGCGCTCATCGTGATCAGCCGGTCGACCGGCTTGGAGGACGTGGTGGAGACGGGGACGCCCATCGGCGGGCGCGTGTCCGCCGAGCTCCTCATCAACCTGTTTACGCCCAACACGCCGCTGCATGACGGGGCGGTGGTGATTCAGGGCGAGACGATCCTGGCTGCGGGTTGTTACCTTCCCCTATCCGAAAACCCGTATATCGGGAAGGAGCTCGGCACGCGGCATCGCGCCGCACTCGGCATTTCCGAGACGACCGACGTCCTCTCTGTCGTCGTGTCGGAGGAGACGGGGCGGATTTCCCTCGCCATGAACGGAGAAATGTGGCGCGATGTAAGCGAGGAGACGCTGCGCGCGATGCTGGAGCAGCACCTCGTGCCGCCCCCGCGCCCGGAACGCTATGGGTATCGCCTCTGGCCCTGGAAGGAGCGTCGCCATGGATAGATGGCTGACCAACAACAACGTGGCCAAAGTGGTCGCGCTCTTGATGGCCGTCATGTTGTGGGGGGTCGTCCACATGGGCGAAACGGGCAGCGGTAACGTGCCCGGAACCTCCCCCGAATCGTTCCGCGTCTTGGTCAAGGAGCTCAAGGTGCGCGGTTTGTCCGAGACGGCGTACCTTTCCTCCATCGAGCGGGAGCAGGTGGAGGTGCGCCTGAATGGCCCGCGGTGGCTTTTGCTCGATCCGCTCCTGGTCGGGGAGCGCGTCGAGGCGTATGTCGATGTTCAGGGCCTTGCGCCGGGCACCCATCGCGTTCCGGTGCGCGTCAGCGGCGTGCCGGAGGCGGTGCGGGCGACGGTGTCGCCGGATTACGTGTGGGTGGCGATTGAGGAGAAAAAGCGGCGAACCGTGCCGGTATCCGTTCAAGTCACCGGGGAACCGGCCGAGGGCTATGTCGCGAAAACGCCCACGGTTCGCCCCACGGCGGTGACGGTGTCGGGGCCGAAGTCGCTCTTGGAACGGCTGACCCGCGCGCAGGTGTATGTGGACGTTTCGGGGGCAGACAAGCCGGTCGAGAAGCGGGTGAGCGTGCACCTGGTGGACCGCAGCGGCAACATCGTCGACGTGGAGCGGCAACCCAAAACGGTAACGGTAACGGTGCCCATCCTTCCGTCGGGTGCGGTCGTTCCCGTCCGTCCGGGGCCCCTCGAAGGCAAGCCGGCGGTCGGCTTTGCGGTTGCCGATGTCCGCGTCGTTCCCGAGCGCGTGCGGGTGTACGGGCCGGAGGCGGCGATCCGCACCCTTTCTTCGCTCACCACGCCGCCGGTAAACGTGGACCAGCGGAAGGCGTCCTTTGTCCTACGCCAGCGCCTTTCGTTTCCGCCCGGCGTATCCGGGACGCCGGATACCGTGGAGGTGCGCGTGGCGATTGTCCCGGAGGCGGCGCGCACCCTGCAGGTGCCCGTGACGGTGGTGGGGGCCGAGGGCAAGCGCGTGACGCTGGTCGAGCCGGCGGGAGGGAAGGTGGCGGTGGTGGCGCGGGGAGCGCCGGACGCCGTGGCAAAGGTGGCGGAATCCGCACTGCGGGCGACGGTGAACGCCGGGATGCTGCCCCCTGGTCGGCACCGCGTCGTCCCAACCGTAACGTTGCCTGACGACCGCGTTCTCCGCGTCGATCCTCTTCCCCCGGTGACGGTGCTCGTCGAGCCGGACGAGGACGGGGGGCGCAAGCGCGAAGGAGAGATCGGAGGTACGGAAAGAGGGGGATAGGCGATGGGCAAATACTTTGGGACCGATGGGGTACGGGGTGTCGCCAATCGGGAGCTGACGCCGGAACTGGCCTTTCGCATCGGCCGATGCGGCGCCCACGTGCTGGCGAAGGATGCCAAAAAGCCGAAAGTGGTGATCGGGCGCGACCCGCGCATCTCGGGGCAAATGCTGGAGGCGGCGCTGGTGGCCGGGCTCTTGTCCATCGGCGCGGAAGTGATTCGCCTGGGCGTGATTACCACGCCGGGCGTGGCCTACCTGACGCGGGCGCTCGGGGCCGATGCCGGCATCGTCATTTCCGCCTCGCACAACCCGGTGGCCGACAACGGCATCAAATTCTTTGGCCCCGACGGGTTCAAGCTGTCGGATGACATGGAGGCGGCCATTGAACAGCTCCTCGATGAACCGGAAGACCGCCTGCCGCGCCCTGTTGGCGGCGACGTTGGACGGGTGGAGGACTTCCTGCAGGGCGGCCAGAAGTACCTGCAGTATTTGAAGACGACGGTGAACACCCGCTTCGAGGGGTTGCGCATCGTTTTGGATTGCGCCAACGGGGCGGCGTCGTTCCTGGCCCCCCAGCTGTTTGTCGATTTGGGGGCCGAGGTGACGACCATCGCGGCCACGCCCAACGGCGTCAACATCAACGAGGGCTGCGGCTCCACCCATCCGGAGCGGCTGCAGGAAGAAGTGGTGCGGCAGAAGGCCGATCTGGGCCTGGCCTTCGACGGCGACGCCGACCGCGTGATCGCGGTGGACGAGAAGGGCAACGTCGTCGACGGCGATTTCATCATGGCCATCTTGGCCAAGGCGCTCAAGGAACGCGGCGCGCTGAAGGGCGACGCCGTCGTGGCCACGGTGATGAGCAACATCGGGTTCCACCGCGCCCTCGAGGAAATGGGGCTGCGCGTCGAGGTGACGGCGGTGGGCGACCGCCACGTCATGGAAGCGATGCGCAAGGGCGGATACAACCTCGGCGGCGAGCAGTCGGGCCACATCATCCTGCTCGATTACGCGACGACGGGGGACGGCCTCCTCACCGCGCTGCAGCTGACCAGCGTGGTTGCGGCGTCGGGCAAGCCCCTGAGCAAACTGGCCTCCCTGATGCGCAAGTACCCCCAGGTCCTCCGCAACGTGCGCGTGGCGAACAAGCACGCCTGGGCCGACAACGCCGCCGTGCAGGCCGCCATCCGCGAAGCGGAAGCGGCGTTGGGGTCAAGCGGGCGCGTGCTGGTTCGGCCGTCGGGCACCGAACCCCTCGTGCGCGTGATGGTGGAAGGGCCCGACGAGGAGACGATTCAGGCATGGGCCGCGCGCATCGCCGACACGTTGCAGCGCGAATTGGGATAATGCCGTGTGCATGGCCGGCACATTCGGCGCGCGGTTAGCATATCCTGCAGCAAACGCCGATTCTAGACGGATCGGCGTTTGCTATGGTAGGATAGGACGCGTGGGGAAATCCCCCGCACTCACCAGGAAAGGAGGGCCGTGGTTTTTTAAACGGAAAGCGCCAGCACTGCCGCGGGACGCCGTTGCGGCAGTGGACGAGGAGGAGGAGCATCGAGCCGTCGGCGGATGCCTCCCGGTGCGCCACCGGCGCCGTAAGCGGGGCGCCGAAAACGGGGAGGCGACTTCCCGGACAAGGCACCCGCACGGGTGGAGGCGCGGCGTTCGCAAGGGGGTGCCCACGCCGCGCAAATTGGATGACCACACAGCGGTGCGACGGGGGCGATGGCCCCCGCGCAACCCGCGCGACGGGCCGTAGCCCCCGTCCGACGAAGGGGGATACGGAAAAACCATGTGCGGCATTGTTGGCTACATCGGCGAGCGGCAGGCGCAGCCGATTTTGGTGGAGGGGCTGCGCAAGCTGGAATACCGCGGGTACGACTCGGCGGGCATCTGCGTGTTTGACGGGACGGCGCTGCGCGTGCGCAAGACGGCCGGGCGGCTTTCGGCGCTGGAGGAAAAGCTGGCCGCTGCGCCGCTGCCGGGGACGCTCGGCATCGGCCACACGCGCTGGGCAACCCACGGGCGGCCGACGAACGAAAACGCCCACCCGCACACCGACGCGGAGGGGCGCTTTGCCGTCGTCCACAACGGCATCATCGAAAACTTCCAGGCGCTGCGCGAGCGGCTCGTGGCCAAAGGCTACCGCTTCGTCTCGGAGACGGACACCGAGACGATCGCCCACCTCCTGGCCGATCTCTACGACGGCGATTTCGTGGGCACGGTGCGGCGGGCGGTGGCGGAGATGAAAGGGGCCTACGCCCTGGCCATCGTGTGCCGCGACGAGCCCGACAAGCTGGTCGTCGTGCGCCAGGCCAGCCCGCTGGTCATCGGCGTGGGGAAGGGCGAACAGTTTGTCGCCTCGGACATTCCCGCGCTGCTCGAGCACACGCGCGACGTGTACATCCTGGAAAACGGCGAGATGGCCGTGCTGACGAAGGACGGCGTCACGATCACCAAAACGGACGGGACGCCGGTGGCGCGCGACGTGTTCCGGGTCACGTGGGACCTGGCCCAGGCGGAGAAAGAGGGCTATGCTCACTTCATGCTGAAGGAGATCCACGAGCAGCCCAAGGCCATTCGTGACACGCTGAGCGGTCGCCTTGAGGGAAACCGCGTCGTCTTCCCCGATCTGAAACTCAGCCCGACCGAGCTGGCGGCCGTGGAGAAGATCCACATCGTCGCCTGCGGCACGGCGTACCACGCCGGTCTGGTCGGGAAGGCGGCCATCGAGCGGTTGGCGCGCGTTCCGGTCGACGTGGAAGTGGCTTCGGAGTACCGCTATCGCGACCCGCTGCTGACCGAAAAGACCCTGGTCATCGTCATCAGCCAGTCGGGCGAGACGGCCGACACGCTGGCCGCCCTGCGCGAAAGCCAGCGCCGAGGGGCCAAGGTGCTGGGCATCGTCAACGTGGTCGGCAGCTCGGTGGCCCGCGAGGCCGATGACGTGCTGTTCACGTGGGCCGGGCCGGAAATCGCCGTCGCCTCGACGAAGGCGTATACCGCGCAGCTCGTGGTCCTGTACCTCTTCGCCCTGTACTTGGCCGAACTGCGCGGCACGCTGTCCGAGGCCGAACGGGCCGGTTTGGTCGCCGCCCTCCAGGCGCTGCCGGAGCAAACGGAGGCGGTGCTCGGCTTGGCGGAGACGATGAAAGGGCACGCCGAGTCGGTGGCCTCCGCCACCAGCCTGTTCTTCATCGGGCGCGGCCTCGACTACGCGGTGGCGCAGGAAGGGTCGCTCAAGCTGAAGGAGATCTCCTACATCCATTCCGAGGCCTATGCCGCCGGGGAGCTGAAGCACGGCACCCTTGCCCTCATCGAAGACGGCGTGCCCGTTGTCGCCCTGGCCACGCAGCCCAATCTGCTGGACAAAATGGTCAGCAACATCACCGAAGTGAAGGCACGCGGGGCGCGCGTGATCGCCCTGGCGATGACCGGTGAGGCCGAGCTGGCCAAAACGGTGGATGACCTGATCCTGCTTCCGCCGACGGATCCGCTTTTGGCGCCGGTGCTCGCCGTCGTACCGCTGCAGCTTTTCGCGTACCATGCCGCGGTGGCGCGCGGCCTGGATGTCGACAAGCCGCGCAACTTGGCCAAAAGCGTCACCGTGGAATAAGCCCGTTAGCACCACCCCATGTCGCAGTTGTCCACGTATTGGTTCACCTCGACAGCCGCCTCGCCCGACGCCGGCGATCCGCCGCCGTCGGGCGCCGGCGGTTCGTCCGGGTTCACCGGCGCGCCTTGGCCAGGATTTGTCGGCGCCGGCGATGCGGCGCTTACCGACGCATCTTCCGGGTGAAGCGGGTCGGTGCCGTTCGGGCGGGATGCTTCGCCTTGCGATTGTCCGCCCGCGACGGGATGTTCTGTGCGTTTCTTTGCCATGGATCGTCTCTCCTTTCACGCTCCGGTGTGCTTTTTGCTGGCCCATGAACGAGCGCGGGATGGGCCGCTTGCCGTGCGGAAGGCCAACAGCTATTCCCAGTATGGCCTTCCGACCGGGGGCGCACACTAGGAGCGGAGGTGATTCACATGGCGAAAAAATCGCCGGCTGGCACCAACATCGACCGCGTCCGTCAGCAAAACCAGGCGTCCGCCCAGGGCAACAGCCAGGACGCGCAGTTCTCCGCGACGGACGTGCAACAGGTTCGCCAGCAGAACCAAGCCTCCCAACAAGGCCAGAGCCAGCAATTGCAGTAACGATTCCATCGCTGCGCTTTGCCGAAAACCGGGACGCCTTTGTCCCGGTTTTTCGTGTAGAAAACGGGAAGAGGAGCCCGTCTGCATACGGGTTGCCGCGTGGACATACACATATAAGGCAGCGGGAGGGACACCTGTGCACCTGGTCACGGCAAGGGAGATGCGCCTGATTGAACAAGCGTTTACGAAGGAGGCGGGATTGCCGAGCGCCGTGTTGATGGAAAGCGCGGGTGCGGCCGTCGCGCGGAGCGTCGCCGAACGCGTGGCCGCCCCGGGACGGGTGCTCGTCCTTTGCGGACACGGGGCGAACGGCGGCGATGGCTTTGTGGCGGCGCGCCATCTGGCCATTGCGGGTTATGACGTGGCCGTCTGGCTGGCCGGAGAGGAGGGGCGGCTGGACGGGGATGCGGCCCTCATGTGGCGGGCCCTGCAGGGGACCGGCGTCCAGATCGTCGAGTGGGATGGGCGCGCCGACGCCCTGGCTGACGCGATTCGGCAGGCGGACGTCGTCGTCGACGCGCTTCTCGGCACCGGGGCCAGCGGAGCGCCGCGCGGCCGCGTGGGCGCCGCGATGTCCGTGTTGGCCGCTTGCCGTCCGCGACGGGGCATCGTCGTCGCGGTTGACTTGCCCAGCGGGGTAAATGCCGACACCGGAGAGGCGCCACCTGAGGCGGTGCGGGCCGACGTCACCGTGACCTTTGGCGCACCCAAGTGGGCCCATTTCTTGTTTCCCGCTGCGACCCTGCGCGGGGACCTGGTGGTGGCGGACATCGGCCTTCCACCTGCCTTGGCCGAGCGCGTCGGCGTTGCGGCGCGCATCATCACCCCGGAGGTCGCGCGGGCCGGATGGCCGCCCCGGCCGCGCTGGTCGCACAAGGGAACCCACGGCCACGTCCTCGTTGTGGGGGGGCAGCCGGTCGATGCCCGGGGCTGCCCAGCTGGCGGCACTGGCCGCGCTGCGCAGCGGCGCCGGGTTGGTTACCCTGGCCGTTCCCGCATCCGCAGCCCCGTACGTCGCCGGCCGCGATCCGGAGATCCTGATGTGGGCGTGGCCGGACGAAGACGGCCATTTCGCTCCGGACAGCTGGCGGTGCCTGGAGGAGGGATCCCGGCGCTACAGCGTATTGGCTGTGGGGCCGGGCGTAGGCCGATGGCCGGGCGGCGAAACCTGGCTGGCCCACCTGCTTCTGCGCTTTCCGGGCCCTGTTGTGGTCGACGCCGATGCCCTCGCCTTTTTGGGCCAGAACCTCGATCTGCTCAGCCGCCGGTCGGCCCCGACCATCGTCACACCCCATCCGCGGGAAATGGGCCGGCTTTTGGGGCGCGAGGAGACGGTGGCCGAGGCAGCGCGGCCCGAGACGGCCCGCGCCTTTGCCCTGGCGCACCAGGTGTACGTGGTGCTCAAAGGGGCCTATTCCCTCGTCGCCTGCCCCGACGGGCGGCTGTACCTCAACCCCACAGGATCGAGCGCGTTGGCCAAGGGCGGCAGCGGCGATGTGCTGACCGGCATCGTGGCCGGTCTGGTGGCACAAACCGGCGATGTCCGCGCCGCGCTTCTCACCGGCGTCTGGCTGCACGGGCGAGCTGGGGAACGGGCCGGCGATCCGGTCCCCCACGCTCCACTGGCGCGCGACGTCATCGCCTGCCTGCCGGAGGCGATGGCGGCATTGGCTGTCGAGGGATCGGCAACCCGCCAGACATATTTCCCAGGAAATTGACACAGGGCCCTCCCTTGTCGAAACCGGACAAGGGAGATGAAGCCATGCGCCGTCTGACGGTTGTCCTGTTGGTTATGCTGCTCGCCATGCTGGGGCTGGCGGGATGCGGCACCAAAAGCGCGGCCGATGTCGTCGACGACCTGAACGATCAACTGAACGAGCTCACAAGTTATCAAGTGCGCGCCAACCTCCAGCTGCACACGGGGCAAACCCCGCAAACCTACGATGTGGAAGTGTGGTACAAAAAGCCCCATTACTACCGCATTTCCCTGCGCAACGCGGAGCGGAACATCACGCAAATCATTCTGCGCAACGATGAAGGCGTCTATGTGCTGACGCCGGAGCTGAAGAAGGTTTTCCGCTTCGACAGCGACTGGCCCGAAAACCAACGCGTCTTTTATCTGTACGAATCCCTGGTGCAGAGCATCGTGAACGACGAGGAGCGCAAGTTTGCCACCGACGGCGACCGGTACCTGTTCGACGTGGTTGCCGACTACCCCAACCGCAGCCTCGTCCGCCAGAAGATTTGGCTGTACAAAGACCTGGCACCGGATCGGGTTGAGGTGCTGGACGCCGACGGCAACGTGATGGTCAGCGTCGCGTTCCGCGACTTCCGGGCGGGCGTCACCTTTGACGAGAACGCCTTCGACAAGGAGCGCAACCTGACAGGCGCGCTTCTCGACAGCGTGCCCGCGTCGACGCCGACGCCGACGGAGAACCTGTCGGCGGTCATTCCCACCTACGAGCCCGCTGGCGTCTCGCTGGTGGATGTGGCCGAGATCGACGGTGGCAAGACGGTGGTGCTCAAGTACAAGGGGACCTATACCTATCATTTGCTGGAGGAGCGGCCCAAAGCCGTTGCGGCCAGCTTCCCGTACGGCATGCCGATCGATCTCGGGTTTACCGTCGCCGTCTTGTCCGAAGGGGAGAAGCGGACGCTGCGCTGGACGCACGGCGGCGTCGATTACATGCTCACCGGCGATTTGCCGCTGGAGGAAATGGTGCGCGTGGCGATGTCCACGTTCGAGGCAACCGGCAAGTAAGCGCCGGAGCCCAATGGTGCGGCAGGGGGCCTGCCGCCTTTTGTTTTGGGCGCCGCGTGCGTTGACAGGGGCCCCGGCAGGGGTTACGATACGGGGAGAGAAGAACGGCCGGAACAGCACAACGCGCGTCAACCGGGCGGTCCGGTGCACACAGCGGGGTGGAGGTTCATGCCGCAGCCTTCCATTCTTCGGGAAGAACGGCCCACATACCGTCTGCTGCTCCGCCGCAAAAATCGCGTCATGAAGCGCAGCGAAACGGCGGCGTTCCTCGTCGGCCTCGTGGTTCTTGGCGAGATCGTGGGATACGGATCAACGGCGTTCAAAGTGGGCGCATTGGGGCTTGCCGTCGCGGTGCTTCTCGCCTCGCCCCTGTTTTGGAAGTGGTGGTGGCAACCCCGGTACGTGCTGACCCCGGATGAACTGGTGGTGGAGACGCGGCGCGGCCGGCGCGTCATTCCCCTCGAGGCTATCGCGCCGGCGTATGACCTGCCGTTTCTCTACCGGATTGACGGACGGGAAACGCCCCTGCCCGTCTCCGACGCCTTTCTCGACGCCCTGGAAGAGCAGCTTGCCCGCCGCAGCAATCGGCGGCGCTAGGGGGGAAAACCGGTGTTCTTTCGTCCCACGTGGTGCGAGGTGGACGTGGCCGCCATTCGCCACAATGTTCGGGCCTTTCGCCGCGTGCTCTCGCCCGAGGTGGAGATCATGGCCGTCGTGAAGGCCGACGGGTACGGCCATGGCGCTCTCCTGGTGGCGCGTGCTGCTCTGGAAGCGGGAGCCACGCGGCTCGGGGTGGCCACCCTTGACGAAGCCGTCCAGCTTCGCGATGCCGGGCTGACCGCGCCGCTTCTTGTGCTTGGCCCGACCGAGGGGCGGCATGTGGAGGAAGCCTTCGCGCGGGAGATTGCCGTGACCGTCTTTGACGCGGACACGGTGGCCGCGGCGGCCCGTGCCGCCGAGCGGCGGGGATGGGGGGCCGTGCACCTCAAAGTGGACACCGGGATGGGTCGGGTTGGCGTGCGCGACGAGGCCGAACTTGTCGCCCTGTATCGGCGGGCGCTGGAGACCCCCGCCTTGCGCGTGGAGGGCCTCTATTCCCATTTGGCGTGCGCCGACGAGGCCGACCCGTCTTTTTCGGTGGACCAGCATGACCGCTTTCGCCGCTTTGTCGCGCGCCTGGAGCAGGAAGGCCTGCCCGTTCCGTCCTTACACCTGTTGAACAGCGCCGGGGCCTTGCGTTTTCGCGCGTGGGCGTATCGGTTCGTCCGCATCGGCATCAGCCTCTACGGCTATTATCCGTCCGATCATGCGCGGGCGGCCGATGTTCCGTTGCGACCGGCCCTCACGTGGAAGACGCGCGTCGCCTTCGTCAAGGACGTGCCACCGGGAACCCCCATCAGCTACGGGGCCGCCTACCGAACGCCGGAGGCCCTGCGCATCCTGACGCTGCCCGTGGGGTATGCAGACGGCTTTTCGCGGCTGCGCTCCAACCGCGGCCATGTGCTCGTTCGCGGCCGCCGCGCGCCCATCGTCGGCCGCGTGTGCATGGATCAGACGATGGTGGCCGTGCCGCGCGACTGGGATGTCCGCGTCGGCGAGGAGGTGGTCTTGCTCGGGACGCAGGGGACCGAGCGCATCGACGCCGACGAGATCGCCCGCGAGATGGGCACCATTTCGTATGAGGTGCTGACCCTTATCGGCAAGCGCGTTCCGCGCGTTCCCGTTGATGCGGAAGCCGGACAGGCGTGAGGTGGCCGTGTCGAACGGAGGCGCACGGCTGTTTTTGCACGGGTGCCGGAAACGTGATACGATGAGGATAACCGGATGGGCATACCGGACAGAGGCAGTGGGGCTGGAGGTGCATGGGGGTGTCCCGATCCGCGAACAAGCGCATTGTGGTCAGCCTGCCGGTGACGCTGCTGCAGGAAGTGGACGGCGTCGTCAAGCGGGAGAAGAAGAGCCGCAGCGAGCTGTTTCGGCAGGCGATGAAGCTGTATTTGCGCGAGCAGAAAAAGCGGCAGATCCGCGAGTCGCTCGAACGCGGGTATCAGGAGATGGCGAGCATCAACCTCTGTCTCGCCAAGGAAGCGATTTACGCCGAGGAGGAAGCCGAACACGCGGTGGACCGGATGGTGAGCGGGGGGTAAGACGGTGATTGTCAAGCGCGGCGATGTCTTCTATGCCAACCTGTCGCCGGTGGTGGGTTCCGAACAGGGCGGCGTTCGCCCGGTGCTCGTCATTCAGAACGACATCGGCAACAAGTACAGCCCGACCGTCATCGTGGCGGCCATCACGGCGCAGATTCAGAAAGCGAAATTGCCCACGCATGTGGAAATTCCTGCCAAACCCTACGGCTTAGAGAAGGATTCGGTGATTCTGCTGGAGCAGATCCGCACCATCGACAAGCAGCGGCTGACGGACAAGATCACCCATTTGGACGACGAGCTGATGCAGAAGGTGAACGAATCGCTGCAAATCAGCCTGGGGTTGGTTGACTTTTAAGGAGGGGCGCAAAGAGAAAAGACGGGCCTGCTTCGGAGGCGCGTGCAACCGAACGCGCTTTTTTCTGTTTTCGGGATGGAAGGAACGGACGGGCTTTCCGATTCGCTTGCTCTCTGGCAAGAGAAAGAATGCCGCGTGGGATCGTTTCCCCCAGAACGGCGAGCCCGGAGGCCTACTGCGGCTTCCGGGCAGCATAGGAGCGGCAGTAAAAGAACCAGCATTCGTTCAACACGCGGATTTGGTGCAGGTCTTTTCCGAAAAAGGCGCGCATCAGCTGCTTGCGGAGCCAAAGCGGCATGGACACGCCTTCTCCCTCCCTCCTGCCTCCCTGTCGTGGTATACGCTATGTTGAACCGAGCCGCGGCGTGCGCGTCCGTTGAAATCGCTGTGAGGTCTACGTGTGCACGCTAGAGCCCAAAAACCTTGACGAAATGGGGTATCCTATGGTATAGTAAAAGCGCTCGTTCCGCAGTAGCTCAACGGTAGAGCGGCCGGCTGTTAACCGGTAGGTTGCAGGTTCGAATCCTGCCTGCGGAGCCAGTGTGCGCGGAGAGATACCCAAGTGGCTGAAGGGGACGGTTTGCTAAACCGTTAGGGGGCCGGATTTGGCCCCGCGAGGGTTCGAATCCCTCTCTCTCCGCCAGTCAACGTGGCCCGTTGGCGAAGTGGTTAACGCACCAGATTTTCAATCTGGCATGCAGGGGTTCGAATCCCCTACGGGTCACCATGTGGACGGTTAGCTCAGTTGGGAGAGCGCTTGCTTCACACGCAAGAGGTCGGCGGTTCGAACCCGTCACCGTCCACCATCGCAAACTCGGCTATACAGCCTTTTTTTATGGTTAAACGGCGACTATGGCGAAGGGGTTAACGCACCGGATTGTGGCTCCGGCATTCGTGGGTTCGAATCCCACTAGTCGCCCCATCTCTTCATGTGAGCCGTTAGCTCAGTTGGTAGAGCACCTGACTTTTAATCAGGGTGTCGCAGGTTCGAGTCCTGCACGGCTCACCATTTTCCTTTTTTGCGGGTGTGGCGGAATTGGCAGACGCGCCAGACTTAGGATCTGGTGCCGCAAGGCGTGGGGGTTCAAGTCCCTCCACCCGCACCAAACCCAATCGTGAGAAGGGATTTTGGGTTGGAAATAAAACAGTCAGACGCGTATACCACAGAATCTTGTGCGTCTCTTTACAGCCGATTGACGCGCCAGACTCCCTCGTATGCTGCACCGATAACAGCACGAGGGAGATTTATTTTTTCAGCATCAAGTCGTATTCGCTGATAAAGAAAAGCTTGCGCGAAGGGCGCAAGCTTTTCTCCAAGCGTTACACGTACTTGTCGTCTTGTTCTTGTTCCAGCTCTTGTTCTTGTTCTTGGTCCTGCTCCTGCCATTGCTCCTGCTCTTGAACGGTTACGTCTTTATCCAGAATGGTGATCTTGTTCCCGCTCTCCGGAGAGACTTGAATGACGATTTTGTTAATGATCTGGATCTTTTGCTGTTGATCCTGCTCTTGATCTTGCTCTTGTTCTTGCTCTTGCTCCTGTTCTTGCTCCTGCTCTTGTTCCTGCTCTTGGTCTTGCCACTGATCCTGCTCCTGCCATTGATCCTGGTCTTGTTTGAGCCATGGCTCATGGTCGGGTTTTTGACGAGGATCCGAGCTGACGCGCCGCTTTTGCGGTTGATTCACATTCACCTTGACGCTGTTGACGTTTCCTCGGGTTTTGGCGGTGGGTTTGCGTTTGTATTGCATGTGGAGCACCTTCTTCATGGTGTACGGTTTTTTTATATTCCAAAGCCAATAGGGTTGATTATACAAATGAACAAAGGCGAAGACGCATTTTTAAAAAGGTATACATCCAAAAAAAGAGAGGAGTTCCTTAAAGGAATATCCTCGTGTGAGTCGAATGCACGTGTTCCTCGTGCTTCTCGGCTTTGATTTCCTCTTTGTTTCCGCATGCTATACGGTATGCGCCCTCTCGTGCAGCGGCGTGGACGGTCCATCCAAAAGAAAAGCCCCCTAGGCATGGTGGCCGCGGGGGTTGTCTGGTGCGATTGGGTTGTGGGCGCCGGCATGTGGAAAAACTGTGGTTGCATACTGGGAATACCACGAGACCCACCGTGCAACGGGAGGGCGGTGCATGTTTCGCGAAGGCTATCGGGAAGGGTTCGGAGACGGCATCCTTGTCGGGTTGATTCTTGGCGCGTGTGTGGGCGCCATCGGCAGCATGTTGTTTGCGGTCCTGTGAGCGCAGCACGCGGCTGTGTGGTGGCCGAAGCGGACGATGCCGGTTTAGGCGCGAGGAAGCCCGGCGTCAACCGCCTTCAGCACCTCGCGGATCGACGCGGCGATGCGCAGGTCGGCCAGCGGGTCGAGCGGCGTGGGGTCGCGGTTGACGATGACGAGCTTCGCCCCGCGTTCTTTGGCCAGGCGGGGAAACCAATTGGCCGGCGCCACGACGAGGGACGAACCGAGCACGAGGAAGAGCTCCGCCTGGCGGGCGGCTTGTTCGGCCGCATGCAGCGCCCGTTCGGGAAGCGCTTCGCCGAACAGGACAACGCTGGGGCGCATGTTCCCGCCACAGCGTGGGCACGCCAGGCCGTCGTCGCGCAAGAAGGTTTCGGCAGGCTCCGGGTGGCGGCAGCGCTGGCAGTGCACGGTGCGCAGGGTGCCGTGAAGCTCGATCACCTCGGGGCTTCCGGCGCGCTGGTGATACCCGTCGACGTTTTGCGTGATCAGGGCGTGAACGCGCCCTTCCCGCTGCCACCGGGCGAGGATCACGTGCCCGTCGTGGGGCGCGTGATGCGCCACCATGGCGATGCGCCACCGGTAAAAGGCGACGAAATCGTCATACGCCTGCTCGAGGGCCGTGACGGAGGCCAGCTCTTCAAACCGGTGGCCCGTCCGCCACAACCCTCCGGATGAGCGAAAATCGGGCAGGCCCGATTCGGTGCTCATGCCCGCGCCGGTAAACACGACGGTGAAACGGGCGCGGCGAAGCCAGGCCGCCAGCGTGTCGATCGCCTGGTGCATGATGTCCCCTCCTTGCGTTTGCCTCCATTTTACCCCGAACCCGGAGCCGTGGCGGGCATAATCGGCGCGCGGCGGCATACAGATGCCCATGGTGGGAACACGCGAACCGAAGGAGGGAACGGCCGTGGGCTATGCGCCGTTTTCGGAGGGGTGGGTGCGGGCGTGGCAGGGG
This sequence comes from Calditerricola satsumensis, assembly GCF_014646935.1. Lineage (GTDB taxonomy): Bacteria > Bacillota > Bacilli > Calditerricolales > Calditerricolaceae > Calditerricola > Calditerricola satsumensis. Next base: position 16,958 of record NZ_BMOF01000015.1, read on the forward strand.
ATCCTCAATCGGAGCGATGCGTACCGGCGGGCGGCGCAATCGTGGAAGTGGCCGGTCGTGCTCGTCATGCTGCGCGACCCCACGGCGGGCATTGACGAGGATCGCGCCGTGTACCTGGATTTGCGGCACGGCGTTTGCCACGAGGCGCGCGTGGCATCGCCGGAGGATCAAGCCCAGGCGCCGTATGTGCTCGCCGCTGACCCCTGGACGTGGAAACGCGTGGTGGACGGCGAACTCGAGCCGATTGCCGGTGTGCTGCGCCGCAAAATCCGCTTGGTGAAAGGCAATCCGCTCACGTTGGCCGCGCATGCCCGGGCGGCGATGTGTTTGGTGGAGACGGCGCGGGAGGTGGACACCGCGTTTCCGGAGCAGATGCGCGCGCCGCGGCCTTGACCGGAAGGCCGATGTTGTGCCACAATCGTGCCGAGGTTGCCGCAGAGGGGCCCCCTTCGCCGCGCGAACGCGTGGCGACAGGGGGTTGTTGTTCTCGCAGGAGGGGATGCTGAGGATGCGGGAAGGGGGGTTCGACGTGACGTCCGACGAGACGACGGCGTTGTTTGCGCAGCTGGTGGAGGAGGGTGTGCTGACGGAAGCGGATTCCGTGTTTTGGGAGCTCTTGACGCCCCAGCGGGCCCGGCGCCTGGTCGAGGTGCTGAAGCGGCGCACGCGGTACATCACGGTGGTGCTGGAGGCGGTCGACGACGGCCACAACCAGGCGGCGGTGCTGCGGTCGGCCGACGCGTTCGGCGTGCAGGAGGTGTCGATCGTCGAGGGGCGGGCGTCCTTTTCGCCCAGCGAAGGGGTTTCGAAGGGCGCCCACAAGTGGCTGACGATCCGCAAGCATCCGGACATCCATGCGGCGGTGCGCTTTTTGCGCGAACAAGGGTACCGCATTTGGGCCAGCCGGCTTGACGACAACGCGGTGCCGCTCGAGGCGGTCGACCTGTCCCAACCGGCCGCGTTTTTGTTCGGCAACGAGCACGCCGGGTTGTCGGAAGAGGCCCTGGCCCTCGCCGACGGCAGCTTCATCGTGCCGATGGTCGGCTTTGTGCAGAGCCTGAACATCTCGGTGGCCGCGGCGATCACGCTGTACACGGTGACGCGGCGCGCCCGCGAGGTGGCCGGCGACCGGTATCCCCTGACAACAGAAGAGCAGCGCGCGGTGTTGCAGACCTGGCTGCGCACGGCGACACCCAAAACGCGGCGCGTGGCCCAGGAGCTGGCCCGTAAGGCGACGGAGTGGTAAGACGAACAAACGCCCCCTGGTGAAGGTTCCACCGGGGGGCGTCGCCGTTTCGTCATTCCGTAACCTTCAGCAGGGCCACGGCGCCTTTCTGCGCGTGGTTGAATTGGTGCGTCACAATCGGTGCCGCAGTGGTACATGAACACCCCCGCCTTGCTGGCCGTGTAGGTGAACGTTTTGGTTTCACCAGGGGCGACATCGACGAACTTTTTGGATGGCGCCGCGTGAACGGCGTGGAAGTCCATGCTATGGGGAATGGCGGGATCCAGGTTTTTGAGTGTGAAATGGATCGTGTCGCCCTCGTTGACGACGATGAGCGGTCCCGGCGCCTGGCCGTTGAATGTCCACGCTTTGTACACGACGCCCTTGTCGATTTCGATGTCGGTCACCTGAGCGGTCATCTCGACCTTGACCTCGTGGTCGTTCAGCGCGGTTTGCTGCGGTTATGCCATCCGCGTCGCGATCCGTACCACACCCCGCCAACGTTCCGGCGAGCAACGCGAGCGACAACCCGATGGCGACGGATTTGTTCATCTTCGGAGACCCCTTTCGTGATTTTTTTCACAAAACCGCTTGTGGCCGGCCGGCCTTTCGGTATGCGATGGGGATCCCCTCCACTTTAAGTTTATTAAACACAAGAGGAACTCGATGTGAATAATGACACATGTAGAAGATCCGTAACAGAAACTTCAAATGTTAATTGGTGAATTAGCAAAAAACCCTGTGGCATCAATGCCACAGGGTCAGGGTGAGGGAGTTGGTTGAGGTGGGAAGTAGAGAAACCCTTCCACCCTAGAGCCGCTCACCGTCCGTGACGGTTGGCGTACGCAGGCGGAAGAAGGATTTCACGACAAACCAGGTGAGCGGCAGCACGCCGACGACGATGAAGATCGTATCCGGCAGCGCGCGCCACCAGAGGAGGGCGGTGACGAGCGGGTCCTTGTAGAAGCTGGGGTCGCGAGCGGCCCAGAAGCCGCTTTGGTACGATTCGGCCAGTTGCAGGATCCCGACCGGCAGCAGCGTGACGAGGATCATGCCGGCCAAACCGATGTTCAGGCCCCAGCAGGCGATCTTGAGGACCTTGTCGTTCCACGCCTCGGGCTTGACGATGTTTCGCAGCGTGTAGAGCAGCACGGCGATGGCGAACATGCCGTAGACGCCCATCATCGCGCCGTGGCCGTGCGTCGGCGTGAGGAAGGAGCCGTGCTGGTAGTAAGACACGGCCGGAAGGTTGATCAGGAAGCCGAGGACGCCGGCGCCGACGAGGTTCCAGATCGCCGTGGAGATGAGGAACCAGAATGCGGCGCGGTACGGGAAGTGGACGCCGCCCTGCTGCAGGATGCGGTACTGCCCGTAGGCCTCGAGGATGAGCAGGGTGAGCGGGATCACCTCGAGGGCCGAGAACACGGCGCCGAGGCCGATCCACATTTCCGGTGCGCCGATCCAGTAGTAGTGGTGACCGGTACCGATCACGCCGCTTCCGAGGAGCAGGATGAGCTGAAAGTACAGGGCCCGCACCGTCGACTTCTTCGTCACCAGCCCCATCTGCACGAGCAGGAAGCCGATGACGACGACGGCAAAGACCTCAAAGATCCCTTCCACCCACAGGTGGATGATCCACCAGCGCCAGTAGTCGGCATAGGTGATGTTGCTGCCGGGGTTGAAGAAGAAGGCGAAGATGTAGAAGGCCGGCACGGCGATGGCCGAGTAGAACAACAGGTGCACCAGCCCGCCCTTGTCCGTCTCCGCTTTCAGGCTGTCGCGCAGCCCGCGGTAGACGATGAACAGCCAGATGCCCATGCCGACGGCCAGCACGAACTGCCACAGCCGGCCGAGTTCCAGGTACTCCCATCCCTGGTGCCCGAGCCAGAACCACAGGTTGCCCAGGTACCCTTTCACGCCAAGCCACTGGCCGATCAGGCTGCCGGCAACGAGCACGACGAGGGCCCAGAACAGGATGTCGACGAGGAGGCCTTGACGCTTTGGCTCGCGTCCGCCAACCACCGGGGCGACGTAGATGCCCATCCCGAGCCAGGCGGTGGCGATCCAGAAAATGGCGAGCTGCAGGTGGTAGCCCTTGGCGATGTTAAAGGGCAAGAGGTCGGCAATCCAGTCCAATCCGTAGAAGGAATCCGGTTCAATGTAGTAGTGGGCCAAGAGGCCTCCGAGCATCACCTGGGCGAGAAAGAGCAGGATCACGACGGTGAAGTACTTGGCCGTCTTGCGCTGGCTGACCGTAACCGGAACGGCGGCCAGGTCAAACCGCGGAAAATTGCCGGGCGTATAGGCTTCCTCCATGTCCAGCTTGTAGCGGTGATAGAAGTACAGGCTGAGCGCCGTAAAGCCGATCAAGAGAGCGACGCTGACCGCACTCCACCAGATGGAGGAAAAGGACATCGTGTTGCCGGCCGCTTCGTCATACGGCCAGTTGTTCGTATAGGTGTGCGTCTCTCCCGGCCGGTTCGTGCTGGCCAGCCACGCCGTCCAGAAGAAGAAATCGGCAATCTGCGTCAGCTGGTCCCCTTCCGCCACCCAGGCGCGATCCGTCTTCGGCATGTGCTCTTCGCGGATCAGATTGGGCAGAATGCCGTTGCCGTCGCCCTGGGTGAAGACGGTACGGTAGTGCTCCCGTACCTTCTGGAGGGCATAGACCTGGGCTTCGGTGAGGGTCAGCGTGTCGGTCGCCGGGTCGTAGCGGTTTTCCTTGATTTCTGCCTTCACTTTCTCCTTGATGACGGCCTGCTGTCCTTTGTTCAATTCAGCGAAGGGTTTGCCGTAATCCCGCTGGGCGTGGAAATCCTGCATCGCCGTGACGACGATGTGCAGCGCCTCGGCGGTGTAGTCCGGCCCGAGGTAGGAACCGTGGCCGAGCACCGAGCCGTAGTCCATCAACCCGTATTTCTGGTAGACGGCTTGCCCGCCCTTGATCTGCTCGGCGGTGGTGATCACCTCGCCTCCAGGGCCGACCACCTTCGCCGGGCGAGGCGCCAGCGATTCTTAGATCCAATATCCCCCGACGAGCAGGACGGTAAAGCTGACGAGTATGGTGACAACGAGGATCTGCCTGAGCAGACTTCGCTTCACCGCAGGCTGCGTCCCGGGGGATGTCCGAAGTTCTGCCATCCCGTCTCCCTCCCATTCCTTGGTGGGTGTTGGCACCCCCAGTATAGAAAAGGGCGGGAGCGCAGCTTGTGATGGCCGTCACGTTTGCTCTCCCTGTCACCGATTTGCCAAACTGTGACGCCTCTCACAATGTGAGGAGATCGGGGTCCTTATAATAAAGGCGACCGCGCCGGCCGCGGCCGAAACCCTTGAGGAGCGGGGTGAGGGTCACGAACGGGGCAAAACGCGCCGACGAAAGCGGGGGTTCGCATGAAGGGATACACCAAGTGGTTCATCCTCGCCAGCATCCTCTATTTGGTGCTGGGGACGATGCTCGGGACGCTGTTTTTCTTCCTTCCGGCGCTTTTGGCGCTCAAACCGGTGCACGCCCACCTCAACCTGCTCGGCTTTCTTTCCATGATGGTCTACGGTGTCCTGTACCATGTCTTGCCGCGCTTCCTTGCCCGCCCCCTGTACAGCGAGCGGCTCGCGTGGTTCCACGTGATCGCCGGCAACATCACCTTCGTGTTGCTTCTGGGACTGATGGCCCTGGGCTATGGTGGAGGGATTCCCGCGGCCTTGGCATGGGCCAAATGGGCTGCCCTGGCGCACTGGCTGACGATCCTCGCGTTTGCGTACAACATCCTGCAGACGATTCGGCTCGCCTCGTCGTGAGGAGGGGCGGTGCTTCGAGGTGCCGACCGCGAGCGTGCGCCTTCACTTGCCGGAGAAGCGGGTCGAGGGAAGGAGGGAGCGACGATGCGGTTTACCAAGGACATGACGGTCAACCAGGTGATCCAGGCGTCCCCTGAAGCGATGAAAGTGTTGGCCGCATTCGGCATTGACCTGTGTTGCGGGGGGATGGACACCCTGGAGGAGGCTGCGCGCAAGGCGGGCGTGGCCGTGGAGGAAGTGATGGAAAAATTGAACGCAACCAAGGGAGGGTGAAGCATGGCGATCGCCAAGACGCAGCACCGTCTGGCCGACTACCTGACGGACAACCAGGTGGAATTGATTCATGTTTCCGACGTGTTGAAGCACTTTGTCATCAACCTGAAACGCGGTGAGCGCAAGGCCTGCGGCGGCGCGTTTCACCCCGAAGTCTCCTTTTACGTTGTCGAAGGCGAAGGGACCATTTCTATCGGCGACGAGGCCCATGAGGTCAAGGCGGGCGATTTGCTCATTTGCCCGCAAGGCAAGCCCCATGCCTTCACCGCCTCGAGCGACAAGTTTTCCATTTTTGTGTCCCTGCCGATGAAGCAGTGAGGCGGCAAGCAGACCATGCGAACCGAGTGCCCGAACCGATTGCCGGTCGGGCGCTTTTTTTGTGCCGTCGCGCGTGAAACCGTGAACAAAATGTGAACGGTGCGCCGAAGGTGAGAAATGTCACTGCCCTTTTGTTCGGCAAACTTTACGATAAAAGTGCAACATCTGTAGTATTCGTTTAATATTTCTTGCTTTCTTGATTTATTTACGAAAGTATGAACGCGGTGAGGCGCCATTCCCATGCTGCGAAAACGGGCCGCAGGCCAAACGTCCGGTTCGCACACGCGGGAAAGGGGAGAAGATGATGGGACGGAAACGTTCGCCGATCCTGGAAAAGCTGCGCTACTTTTTGCCGCGGGAACGGTACGCCGACGGTTGGAGCGAGGTGTCGCCACAGGGGCGGGAGTGGGAGGCGCTGTACCGCCGGCGGTGGCAGCACGACAAGGTGGTGCGCTCCACCCATGGGGTGAACTGCACCGGGTCGTGCAGCTGGAACATTTACGTCAAGGACGGCATCGTGACGTGGGAGGGGCAGCGCACCGACTACCCGTCGACGGGGCCGGACATGCCGGAGTTTGAGCCGCGCGGCTGTCCCCGCGGGGCGAGCTTCTCGTGGTACCTGTACAGCCCGCTGCGCGTCAAGTATCCCTACGTGCGCGGGGCGCTTTTGCGCATGTGGCGGGAGGAGCTGGAGCGCACCGGCGACCCCGTTGAGGCGTGGGCGCGCATCGTCGAGGACCCGGAGAAGGCCCGGCGCTACAAGGCGGCGCGGGGCAAGGGCGGTTTCGTCCGCGCGTCGTGGGACGAGGCGCTGTCGCTCATTTCGGCGGCGATGATCCACACAATCCGGCGCTACGGCCCCGATCGCATCATCGGCTTCTCGCCGATCCCGGCCATGTCGATGATCAGCTATGCTGCCGGGGCGCGCTTTCTCTCGCTCATCGGCGCGCCGCTGCTCAGCTTTTACGACTGGTATGCCGACCTGCCGCCGGCGTCGCCGCAGATCTGGGGCGACCAGACCGATGTGCCGGAGTCGAGCGACTGGTTCAACGCCGGGTGCATCCTGGTGTGGGGCTCCAACATCCCGATGACGCGCACTCCCGACGCCCATTTCCTGACCGAGGTGCGCTACCGCGGCACGAAGGTGGCCGCGATCAGCCCCGACTACGCCGAGTTCGTGCGCTTCGCCGACCATTGGCTGGCGGTCAAGCCGGGAACGGACGGGGCCCTGGCGATGGCCATGGGCCACGTGATCCTGAAGGAGTTCTACGTCGAGCGGGAAGAGCCCTATTTTCTCGCCTACGCGAAACAGTACACCGACCTGCCGTTCCTTGTGACGCTCAAGCTCCAGGACGGGGCCTACGTGGCTGACCGCTTCCTGCGCGCCGCCGACATCGGACGCGAGACGCCGAATGCCGCGTGGAAGGGCGTCGTCTATGACGAGCGGACGGGGGAGCTGGCCGTCCCCAACGGCTGCATCGGCCACCGCTGGGAGGACGGCGGGAGGTGGAACCTCAGGCTGGAGGACGAGGCGACGGGCGCGCCGATCGACCCGCGGCTCAGCCTCCTTGGCGTCCACGACGAGGTGGTGACGGTGCGCTTGCCCTATTTTGGCGGGCGCGAGCGGAGCGTCATCGAACGGCGCGTGCCGGCGCGGCGCATCGCGCGGGGCGGGGAGGCGTGCCTCGTCACCACGGTGTTTGACCTCGTGCTGGCCCAGTACGGGGTGAGCCGCGGGCTAGGCGACGGAGGGCCGACGTCCTACGACGAGATGGCCCCGTACACGCCGGCATGGCAGGAGGCGGTCACCGGCGTCGACCGGCGGCTCGTCATCCGGGTGGCCCGCGAATTTGCCCGCAATGCTGCGGAGACGAAGGGCCGCTCGATGATCATCCTCGGCGCGGGCATCAACCACTGGTACAACGCCGACACGATCTACCGCGCCGTGCTCAACCTCGTCCTCCTCACCGGTGCCCAGGGGGTCAACGGCGGGGGATGGGCCCACTACGTGGGGCAGGAGAAGCTCCGCCCGGTGGAGGGCTGGCAGACGGTGGCCTTTGCCCGCGACTGGTCGCTGCCGCCGCGCCTTATGAACGGGACGTCCTTCTTCTACTTCGCCACCGACCAGTGGCGGTACGAGGACGTGTCCGTCGACGCCCTTGTTTCGCCCCTGGCCGGCGCTCCGCGCTACAGGCATCCCGCCGATTACAACGTGCTCGCCGCGCGGCTGGGGTGGCTGCCGTCGTACCCGCAATTCAACGAGAGCCCCATTGCGCTGTACGAACAGGCGCGCCGGGCGGGGGCCACGACGCCGCAGGAGGTGGCCGCCTACGTCGCCCGTCAGCTCAAGAGTGGCGCGCTGCGCTTGGCCATCGAGGATCCCGACGACCCGCGCAACTTCCCGCGGGTGATGGTGGTGTGGCGGGCCAACCTGATCTCCAGCTCCGGGAAGGGACACGAGTACTTCCTCAAGCATCTCCTGGGGACGACGCACGGCCTGCTCAACGACGATGCCCACAGCCTGCGCCCGCAGGAGGTGGTGTGGCGGGATCCGGCGCCGGAAGGGAAGCTCGACCTCCTCGTCAACCTCGACTTTCGCATGGCCGGCACGGCCCTCTACTCCGACGTCGTGCTGCCGGTGGCCACGTGGTACGAGAAGCATGACCTCAGCAGCACCGACATGCACCCGTTCATCCATCCGTTCAACCCGGCGGTGAACCCGCTGTGGGAGGCCCGCTCGGAGTGGGAAGTGTTCAAGGCGCTGGCGCGCATCTTCTCGGAGATGGCCAAGAAGGTCTTCCCCGGTCCGGTGAGGGAGATCGTCACCACGCCGCTCTTGCATGACACGCCGGATGAGCTGGCCCAGCCCTATGGTCGGGTGGCCGACTGGATGACGGGCGAGGCCGAGCCCATCCCCGGCAAGACGATGCCCCACGTCCACGTGGTGGAGCGCGACTATGGCGCGGTGTACGAAAAGATGACCGCCCTGGGGCCGCTGGTGGCAGAAAAACCCTTCGGCGTCAAGGGCATTGCCTGGTCGGCACGGGAGGAGTACGAATGTCTCAAGCGCCTCCTTGGAACGGTGAGCGATGGCGTTGCCGGTGGATGCCCGCGCCTGGCCACCGAGCGCGACGTGGCCGAGGCGATCCTCACCCTGTCGTCGACGACCAACGGCAAGATGGCCGTCAAGGCGTGGGCGGCACTGGAGCAAAAGACGGCTCTCCACCTGAGGGACCTGGCTGAGGAGCGGGCCGAGGAACGGTTCACCTTTGACGCCATCACGGCTCAGCCCAAACCGGTCATCACCTCGCCGGCCTTCAGCGGTTCGGAAACCGGCGGGCGGCGGTATTCGCCGTTTACCACGAACGTGGAAAAGAAGATTCCGTGGCGTACGCTGACCGGCCGGCAACACTTCTACCTCGACCACGAGCTGCTCCTGGAGTTCGGCGAAATGCTGGCCACGTACAAACCGACCCTGGCCCACACGCCCTTTTTGCCGGGGCAGCGTCGACCCGACGCGCCGTGGGGCAAGGAAGTGGTCCTGCAGTACCTGACGCCGCACAACAAGTGGTCGATTCACAGCATGTTCTTCGACAACCAGCTGATGCTGACGCTGTTCCGCGGCGGCCCGACGGTGTGGCTCAACCACGACGATGCGGCGGAAGCGGGCATCGCCGACAACGACTGGATCGAGTGCTTCAACCGCAACGGTTGCTTTTTGCTCCATAACCGCTATTTCGGGCAGCGGAAGCGGGAGATCATGGCATAACGGCGGCAGGGTAGGACAAAGCGATCCACAGCCCACTGTGATCGCCGTCACGGATTCGACGCGCGTTTTGTCGTACCCTAAGAGCGGGAGCATCGATACGCAAGCCGTATGCATCGACGGCGACCGGTTGAGGAGGGAATGCCATGGAAACGATGCCCTTTGGCTGCGGCATGATGGGAATGACCGGCGGCCCGCTAACGCTTTGCGAAGGGCTTCAGCGGTTGAAGGATGAACATCCGCCGCTCCGCAAGCAGATGGAGGAATTGTTCAAGGAGGCGCAGGCGATCGGCGACGATGCGGGCGTCGAAGACTGGGAGGCGCCCCTGCGCGCGCTGGAAGAAAAGGTGAAGATTTTCGTGGCCGAGTTGGATCCCCACTCCAAGCGGGAAGAAGACGTCCTTTTCCCGCTCATGGCCAAGCATATCGGGCGGGAGATGGGCCCCATTGCGGTGATGGAGTACGAACACGAACAAGCCAAAACGCGCCTCACCGGCTTCCTCGCCACGATGGCCAGCCTGACCGGCCCGATCAAGGCCGACACCGCGCGGCGGATCGCCGGCGAGGTGGCGGAAGCGGTGCAGATCCTGTTTGATCACTTCATGAAGGAAGAAAACGTGCTCTTTCCGATGGCCGAGCGCATCCTTTCCGATGCGGAAAAGGAGGAGCTGCTTGCGGGCGTGAAGGCGACTGGATAACAGCTGCCTCACCCTGCTCGAGAGCCGTTAAAATGGAGGACGGCGCCTTGCCCCGGTTGTGGTCGGGGAGGCGCCGTTGCGTTTGTTATTCGACGATTTCCGGCCGCATCGCCTCAAGGCGCGCCGCAACCGCCTGAATGTCGGCTTCCGTCACACCGTGCTGCCTGAGGGCGCGGCCGAGCAACTCCACGATCGCGTCGAAGTGTTCGTCGCGAATGCCCAGCCCGCGGTGCGCCTCGCGCATGCCACGCCCCGTGTACTTGTTTGGTCCACCGGTGGCGAAGGTGAGGAACAGCGTCTGGTGCCGGCGCTGTTTGGCCATGTCGGTGTTGGCGAAGAAATGGGCCACGCGCGGGTCGGCCAGGACCATGTCGTAGAAGGTGTCGACCACCCGAGCGATGCCTTCTTCGCCGCCCAGCCGTTCGTAAAGAGATGGTTGGGCCACAGCGGTCATCCCCCTTTTTACAGGTTGTGGTGCGCGGCTGCTCCATACGATACAATCTTTGGCCGTTCAAAAATGTGATCGATGTCACAGACGAAGGGGCATCATTTTGGTATTGGAGAGCGGCTTGGTCACGCCCGAGGCAGAACAAATACGAGGTGCCCTGTTTGTGAGGGGAATTTCATTTATTTTTCGATTGCGAATGATGAGAAACTTCAATATTCCGAGGGTACGGCGATGTGGGTTGACTCCCGGTCGTTCGTGCAGTTCCTTGTGGACGCCAAGCGAAACACGGACCTCGCGCCCCCGCCAACCCGGCCCGGCGGAGCCGGACCGGGCGTTGGGCGTATGATGCGTTTTGACGTGCACCATTCCCCCACACTCGTGCGTGGAAAGCTCTCGTGCCGGACGCGGTGGTCGTCAGCTTTCGCGGATGCGGAGGCCGTCAATGCGGGCCGTTCCGGCGGCTCCCAAGGCGAACAGCTCGTCCAAGAAGGCGGCCTGGAAGCTGCCCGGGCCCGCGACCCGGCCGGCTGCCCGCTCCGCCGCCCGGCCATACACCGCCATGGCCAGCGCCGCGTCCCGGGCCGAGTTCTCCGAGCCGGCGAGGAACACGGCCACCGCGGCCGTCACCGCGCACCCGCCTCCGGTGATGACCGTCAGCAGGGGGTGGCCGTTGTCCACGGCCCACAGGCGCCGGCCGTCGGTCACCAGGTCGGTGGCGCCGCTGGCCACGACGACGCAGCCATATCGGGTAGCCAGCTCACGCGCCGCCTCGGCCACCTCCTCCAAGGGAACCCGGTCGCTGTCCACACCCCGGCTCCGGCCTGCTGCCCGTTCCGGGGCGGCCAGCGCGAGGATCTCGGCGTAGTTGCCGCGCACCGCCGTCACGCCCTGTTCCAGGAGTCGGCGAGAGGTCTCGAGGCGCAGCGGCGTGAAGCCGGCACCGACCGGGTCGAGGATAACCGGCACGCCGTGCCGGCGGGCCTCCTGCTGGGCGGCGAGGAAGTCGGCGACGTCGCTTTTCCGGAGGGTGCCGATGTTGATCACCAGCGCGCCTGCCCGGGGGGTGATGGCGGGGAACTCCTCCGGTTCCGGCGCCATGATCGGCGATCCCCCCAGCGCCAGGGTGACGTTAGCCGTCCAGTGCATGACCACCAGGTTGGTCAGGTGGTGGATCAGGGGCCTTGTCTCGCGCACCCGGCGCAGGCGGCGGGTCGCTTCCTCCTCCCAGCCATGGCTCGGGGCCGGATGCGAGGAGGATGTTGCTGCGGGGCTGGGCTTGGTGCTAGGGGATTGGAAGGTGTCCATTGGTGTTCCCTCCTACCGGTGCGTAAGGTATGGTCATGATGAGGAGCGGAGACCCGGCTCAGGATGAACCCGTCGGCCAGGAACCGTTCGCGTCCCGCCAAGTGTTCCAAGTCCAGTATCGTTTTCTGCGGAACCAAAGTCAACGGCCAGGTGCCGGTTCAGGTTTTCTATACCATTAAAAATAAAAAAGCCGCGAGCCTCATTAAGGCTCGCGGGACGTCTTTCCGTTTGCTCCGCCTTATCAGAGGGCCGTGTGTCCGTGAACCGGCGTTGTGTTCAGCCCCTGCATGGAGTACAGCGCCACCGGGGGATTGATGAGGAGGAATAGATGGGCCACTTGTAGCGGCTTCTGCCGCTTCTCTGCCGCTTTCTGGTGCGAACGTCGAGCTAGATCACACACACGTCCACCGGGCACCGTCCGTCGCAATGGCACATCTCCCGCAGCCGGTTTAGGTCGTGCACGATGATCTGGCCGGCGCGCTGACTGAGGGTCCCTTCGGCTTTCAGCTTGTTCAGCATGCGGTTGACGCTTTCCCGGCTGGCGCCGATCATGTTGGCCAGGTCTTGGTTGGTCAGCTTCATGGGGATCAGGATGCCTTCTTCCGTCAATCGCCCGCAGGAGTTGCACAGGCGGATGAGCGTTGAGGCAAGGGCGCCGGTCTTGCCGTACACCAGGAGATCGCGCATCTTCGTTTCCATGATGCGCTGGTTGATGGAGAGCCATTGCAGAAAGGCGATGGCCAAGTCGGGGTGACGGTAAAACAAAAACTCCAGTTCGCTCTTGCGGATGACCCCGAGGGAGGTGTCGGTAAGGGCGATGCAATTGGTTAAGTTGAGGGCGCCGGACAGCGTGCACGGGTCGCCGACAAGGTCGCCGCCGTGTTTGATGGAAAGAAGGATCTCCTCTCCGCTGTCGGTGGTTTTGGTGATCTTGACGGCGCCTTCGTGAATGTAGTAGAGACTTTCGGCCCAATCTTCGTCCTGGAACAGGTATGTTCCGCTGCGCACCCTTTTCGGGGTCATGTTGGCGCGCAAGCGTTCAAACTGTTCCGGGCGGAGGAAGTCGACAAAGCGCTTTCGGGCAACCGATGCGGACATGGTGGTTCCTCCCGTTTTGGCGCTTCCACAAACCCGATGGGGCTGTGAAGCGCGGTGAAATCCCCTGCTACTCCCAATGTAACACGTGTTCCGGCCTTGAGGGTTGGCGGAACTGTGACTTCTGTCACAATGTCGTGGCGGTTTTCGGGCTACCATGAAGACAGAACCGGAAGACATGCGAAGCGGAATCAACCGGAATTGCGGTCAAAGCAGGAGGGTTTGCCATGAAGCCAATCGTGCCGCATGAACACGGCGGATGGGCGTTGGTATCCGTGCCCTTTCTCCTCGGCATGGCCGTAGGAGGTCCGACGTGGCTGCACCTGCCGCTGTTTCTCGCTTGGCTCTTTTTCTACCTGGCGGCCTATCCCTTCCGGATGGCGCTTGCGCGGCGGGGGAATCGGCGGGACGGCCGGCGCCTCCTCCGTTGGGCGTTCGGCTACTGGACGGCGGGCATGGTGTTTGCGATTCCGCCACTCGTCCACTTCCCCTCCCTCTTGTGGGCCGGCCCCGTGTTGGGGGCGCTGTTGGCGGTGAACGCCTGGTATGCCTACCGGCGCAACGAGCGGTCCTTTGTCAACGACGTCTGCGCCATCCTCGCCTTTTCCATTGGCGGCGTGGCGTCTTACGTGGTCGGTGCGGGAACGTGGGATGCGATGGCCCTGTGGGTAGCGGGGCTGTGCGTGCTCTACTTCGTGGGCAGCGTCTTTTTCGTCAAGACGGTGTTCCGGGAGCGGAAAAACGCACGATGGCTTCGCGCTTCAAAGGGCTATCACACCCTGCTCGTGGTGGCGCTGGGGATTGTCGAACCGCTCCTTGTTCTGCCCTACGCCTTCTCTGCTGCACGGGCCTTCGCCTGGGGCGGCAAGGCGATGCGTCCGCTTCATGTAGGGCTGATCGAGATTGCCGGATCGGTGCTCTTTCTCCTCCTGTCGGCCATCGTGCTCCGCGTCACGAATTTGCCCACGCTTTAAGGGCTTCCACATCATAGAGGATGATTTGCCTGCGCGTCATGTCCGCAATCCCCCGGCGGCGCAGCTCATTGAGCAGGCGATTGACGCTTTCGCGCGTCGTCCCCGCCATGTTGGCCAGGTCCTGGTGCGTGACGGGGAGGTTGAGGACCACCGCCCCGTCTTGTGCCGTACCGTGGCAAGCGGCCAGCCGCAAGAGGACGGCGACAAGGCGGTGCCGCACATCCTGGCCGGTGAGCGCCTGAAGCTTTTCCTGCAGTTCAAGGATTTTGGCCCCCAGCACGCGCAGCACCTTCACGGCGATGGTCGGCGTCGACAGCAGGAGCTGCTCGAAGGCGCGCACCGGGATGGCGAACACGCGTGTCGGCTCGACGGCTTCGGCCGTCGCCGGATAGGGGCTTTGGTCGAAAAACCCGGTGTGAGGGAACATGTCGCCTGTCGTCAGGAGGGAGACGATCTGCTCGTGGCCGTTTTCGTCCACCTTAACCGTTTTCACAAGGCCGTCGACGATGAAGTAGACGGCCTCGCGTGCGCTTCCCTCGGTGAAGATGACCGTTTTTTTGGGGTAGGTGCGGGGGATGGCGATGGCGGCGATCCGCTCCACCTCCTCGTCGGTGAGATCGCGAAACAGGGGAACGTTGCGCAAGAGGGCGATCAGTTCGGACAAGCCCATCACCTCGGGTAAGCAAGGATGGGACGGCCGGAGTCAGTTCTCCTGCCGTCCCTCCAAAATTTCTTCATCGGTCAGGAAGCAGGCCGGATCCTCGGCCCAGAAGTCGCCGTGCACGGCCATGGCCCGGGCGCGGAAGTTGCCGTTGCAGATGTCGAGGAACCGGCAGCGGGCACACCGGCCCGTGAGGAGGGGCTTGCGGTTGCGCAGCTTCTCGAGCATCGGATGGGGGTTGTCCCGCCACAGCACCGAAAACGGCGTTTCCCGTACGTTGCCCACCGTAACGTAGGGGGTGAACTGGTCGGGATGGACGAAGCCGCGGTGATCGATGTTGGCGATGGCCATCCCCGAGCGGTTGCCGCCGGCATAGCGCAGCTTCTCGTAGATGGCCTCCGCCTTGGCGGGGTCTTTTTCCTTCATCCGCAGGTAGAGGTAGACACCGTCGGCGTGGTTGTCGACGGTGAGGATCTCCTTCTGGATGCCGCGCCGGGCGAAGTCTTCCACCCGGGCGAAGAGGCTGTCGAGCACCGCGCGCGTCTCCTCGGGGGTGATGTCGTCGCCGGCCGAGGCCCGCCCGGTGTAGACGAGGTGGTAGAAGCAGGCCCGCTGGATGCCTTCTTCTTCGATCAGGTTGAAGATGGCCTCGAGCTGGTCGACGTTGTGGCGATTGATCGTGAAGCGCAGGCCCACCTTCACCCCATGATTCAGACAGTTCCGGATGCCGCGCAGGGCGGCGTCAAAGGCGCCCTTCTTGCGGCGGAAGCGGTCGTGCACGTCGCCGATGCCGTCGAGGCTGATGCCGACGTAGCCGACGCCGATGGCTTTGATCGCCTTGGCCAGCTGCTCGTCAATCAGCGTGCCGTTGGTGGAAAAGGTGACGTGGATGCCCTTTTCGACGGCGTACCGGGCCAGATCGAGGATGTCCGGGCGGACGAACGGTTCCCCACCGGAGAAGAGGATCACCGGCACGCGTGCCGCGGCGAGGTCGTCGATCACGGCAAGGGCCTCTTCGGTTGTCAGCTCGCCGTCGTATTTTTTGTTTTCCGAACTGGCATAGCAGTGCAGGCAGCGCAGGTTGCACGTGCGCGTGATGTTCCACACGACCACCGGGCCGGCCCCGTCATGGGTGCCGTGCCGCTGGCCCACGGAGCGCGGCGTGTAGCGCAGCCGGTCGCCGAAGGAGGCGACGTCGGCAAGCAGATGGGAGACGTTGAGCATGGGGGGTCACGCTCCTTGTTCCCGCTTGAGGATCGCTTCGGTGTCATTGTACCCCAACGGCCGCCGCGGGAATGTGACGAATGTCATACTCGGCCGTGCGAAACTTTGCTACCGTGGGAACAGGAAGGAGGGACGCCTTTTGCTTGATTTCAACCGTTCGCCCTTTCTCGTCATCTGGGAAGTGACGCGCGCCTGTGCCCTCAAGTGCCTGCACTGCCGGGCGGAGGCGCAATACCATCGCGATCCGCGCGAGCTCTCGACGGAAGAGGGCAAGGCCCTCATCCGCCAGATTCGCGAGATGGGCGCGCCCCTCTTGGTTTTCACTGGCGGCGATCCCCTGATGCGCGACGACCTCTTTGAGCTCGCCGTCTACGCCAAGGAGCAGGGCCTTCTCGTTTCCCTCACGCCCAGCGCCACGCCGCGGGTGACGGAGAAGGCGATGCGGCAGGCGAAGGAGATCGGTCTCGATCGCTGGGCGTTCAGCCTCGACGGGTCGACGGCGGAGATTCACGATGCCTTTCGCGGCACGCGGGGCTCCTTCGCGTTGACGATGCGCGCGATCGAGACCCTGCGCCGGCTGGGCATGCCGTTGCAGATCAACACCACCGTCAGCCGGTACAACCTCGGCGACCTTCCGAACATCGCCCGGCTCCTCGAAGAGATGGGCGTCGTGCTGTGGAGCGTCTTCTTCCTCGTGCCCACCGGGCGCGGCAAGCTGGAGGACATGATCTCCGCCGAAGCGCACGAGCGGGTGTTTCATTGGCTGGCCGACCTGGCCGAGCGGGTGCCCTTCGACATCAAGACGACGGCGGCCCCCCACTACCGGCGTGTGCTGCTCCAGCGGGCCAAGGCGAAGGCGAAAACCGCTGCGGCGGGCGGCACTGCACAAGAGGCGCCGTCTTTTGCCGCGACGGCCGGCGGCACCCGAAGCGAAGGGCGCGTTCCTGCCTCGGGGGGCGGCTCGTCCGGCGCCTTGGACGCAAACGGGGCAGCGGGAGCCCCACCCTGGCTGGCCGGCCGCCAGCGCGAGCTGCGGGCTCCCCGCGCCGTGAACGACGGCAACGGCTTTGTCTTTGTTTCGCACATCGGCGAGGTGTATCCGAGCGGTTTCTTGCCGATTGCGTGCGGCAACGTGCGCGAGCGCCCGCTTGCCGACATCTACCGCCACCATCCCACCTTCGTCGCCCTTCGCGATCCGGAGCGGCTCAAAGGGAAGTGCGGGGTATGCGAGTACCGTACCATCTGCGGCGGGTCGCGGGCGCGGGCCTATGCTGTCACCGGCGACCCGTTGGCCAGCGACCCGTCGTGCGCCTATGTGCCTCCGGCGTGGGAGCAAGGGGGAGGGAAGGCGCAGGCGGAAGCGCATTGATGGCAAATCCGGCGTGTGGGTTCAGTGGAGAAACCATCGGCAACACGGTTGGAACCGGTTGGCCCCGGGATACTGCCCGGGGCCTCTTTTTTTGTGGACAACCGGGAACCGGATCCTCGACTACGGTTCCGAAAGCAGCCGGTCCCGGTGCGGTGATCGGCCGGAGCATGCCGCTCGCGTTGTCCCGGGATTGTCTGGCGGCTTAGTGGGAATGAAGTATAGGTGTGCCGAAAACCGGTTATCCTGTTGAAGAACGGGAGACGCATTCCTCCTCAACCACGAGGCGGCCCGGAGGGCAGCATTGGCGAACAAGAATCGAAAAATTGAAAACCGTTGCCCTCCGCGGCCCCCTGCGGGCCAGTTTCCGATCACCACGAAGGAGGGCCGGATATGTCGAAAAAGCGCAGCGATGCACTGCCCCCGGTGGAAACGAAGGCAGTGCCGCAAGAGGGGAACGTATCGGTCAAGGGGACGTTTGTCTTTGCGGTACTGCTTGGTGCCTTCATTGTTGTGAGCTGGCTGGTCGTTTATTTCCTTTATCTATCGCTGTAAGCGCCATATGGGAAGGGGGGACCGCAGATGGAAATGCACCGTTACGAAAAGCTCTGGTTGATGATCGGCGTGGGCACGTTGGTGGCGTTTTTCTTGCTCCTGGTCTATAGCCAGTACGCCATGGGGTTTATGCCCGCTGATGGCCACGCAACAATCGATTCAACCAAGGTAGACCAGACGCCTCCTTTCAACCAACCGGGGGTGTTCAAGAAGAGCGATAAGGAATACGAGGTTGTCTTGGTGGCGCTGGCGTTTGGCTTCACACCGAATGTGATCGAGGTTCCTGTCGGGTCCACCGTGCATTTCAAAGTGACGTCAAAGGACGTGGTGCACGGCTTTGAAATCCCGATGACGCGGGTCAACGCCATGGTCTTGCCGGGGCACGTGACGGAAACCTCCTATACCTTCAAAAAGCCCGGCGAGTACCTCATCCTGTGCAACGAGTATTGCGGCGTGGGGCATCACATGATGATGGGCAAATTGCGGGTAACCGAATAAGGTTAGCCCAATCGGTTCAAGGATTGCCGTGACGGGAACAAAACCGTTGGCGGGAAAGGAGAGGGAAACATGGAACGTGTAGCGGGTCCTGATCGCCAGGATGCGCGCTTGTGCTTGGCTTACATCGCGGTGGCGTTTGTCGCGCTGTTTCTTGGCGCACTGGCGGGACTGTTGCAGGTGCTGCAGCGCACCGGGGTGATCGAACTCCCGGCGGGGATTGGCTACTATCAGCTGCTCACCGCCCACGGGGTGCTTCTGGCACTGGGGTTGACAACCTACTTCATCATTGGCTTTCTCCTGGCCGGGGTGGCGAAAACCCTTGGTGGACGGCTCACCGCGACGGCACGGAGGCTGGGCTGGGTGGGCTTCTGGGTGATGACGGTTGGAACGGTCTTGGCCACCTACGCCATTTTGATGAACAAGGGCACGGTGCTCTACACCTTCTATGCTCCGCTGAAAGCCTCGCCGTCCTTCTATATCGGTATGGCGCTGCTGGTGGTGGGCAGTTGGATCAGCGGGGGGGCCATTTTCCTTCAGTACCGGCACTGGAAGCGGGCAACGGGTAAAAAACTTTCGCCGCTCTTTGCCTATATGGCCGTCGTGACGTACCTGATCTGGATCATTGCCACGCTGGGGGTGGCGGCGGAGGTGGTGCTGCAGCTCATCCCGTGGTCCGCTGGCTGGGTGGATCGGATTAACGTCTTGCTCAGCCGAACGCTGTTCTGGTACTTTGGACACCCGCTGGTGTACTTCTGGCTTCTGGCGGCCTACGCGGCGTGGTATGTGGTCATTCCCAAGATCATCGGCGGAAAGGTGTTCAGCGATGCGCTGGCTCGCCTGGCCTTTGCGCTCTTCATTTTGTTGTCGGTTCCTGTTGGCATTCACCACCAGCTGACGGAACCGGGGTTGGACAGCAGATGGAAGCTGGTGCACGTCTTCCTCACGATGATGGTGGTCGTCCCCTCTCTGATGACCGCCTTTTCCATTGCCGGTTCGTTTGAGATCGCCGGTCGGCTCAAAGGGGCCAAGGGGCTGTTCGGATGGATCAAGATGCTCCCTTGGCGCGACGTGCGCTTCTTTGCGCCTTTCGTGGGCATGGTGATGTTCGTCCCAGGTGGAGCCGGCGGGATCATCAATGCCAGCTACCAGCTGAATACCATCGTACACAACACGTTGTTCATTGTTGGCCACTTCCACTTGACGCTGGCGACGACGGCCGTACTGACCTACTTTGGCGTGGCCTATTGGCTCATCCCGTACTTGTCAGGGCGTACCCTCACGCCGACTGTCAATCGGCTGGGCATCGTGCAGACTGTCCTCTGGTCGGTCGGCATGCTGCTGATGTCCGGCGCCATGCATCTTGTCGGGTTGCTCGGTGAACCGCGCCGTACGGCCTTTACCACCTATGGGGACCATCCCATCGTACAGAGTTGGGAACCGTACCGCGCAATGATGGCCATGGGCGGTGTTTTTCTCTTCCTCGGCGCGGTGCTGATGGTGGTCCTCGCTTTCTATCTCATGTTTGCCGCACCGAAGGGCCAGACAGAATTCCCCCTTGCCGATACCGTGGAGGACGCCCACGACACGCCCGTCGTGTTGGAGCGCTGGTCCCTGTGGGTGGGTGTGCTGGCGGTGCTGATCCTGATCGCTTACAGCAAACCGATCTTGGACGCCATTCGGCACGCGCCACCCGGTTCGCCGGGGTTCGTGCTGTGGTAAGCGGAGGCTGTCGGTTGAAGGGTTGCGAGACGTTCCGAGTCGAGGGTGAAAAACGGGTAGACAGCGTTGGCCCCGGGAGTTTTCCCGGGGCCTTTGTTGTTGGGGCCGCCGCTTACCTCATCCCCAGCTGCCGCTTTGCCGCCTCCGACATTCTTTCCGGCGTCCACGGCGGCGACCAAACGAGCTGCACGCGCACGTCGCGGACGGCCGGGTGGCGGCGGAGCGATTCTTCGACGCCGGTGATCATCGCTTCATGTAGGGGACAACCGGGCGTGGTCAGCGTCATCGTCACCGTGACGTCGCCTTCGGTGGTGATCTCGATGTGGTAAACAAGGCCCAGGTCCACGATGTTGACGCCCAGCTCGGGGTCGACCACTTGTCGAAGCAGATCTTCCACGTCGGTCTTGGTGAGCGTGGCCATTGGGGTTTCCTCCTTTTGTTTCCTATTTCGTGAAGGTTTTCGCAAGCAAGATCGTGTACCCCAACGCGGCAAGCGACAAAACCATGCCGGAGGCTTTGGCCAGGGGGATCCATCCGGCGGCCAGGGCGGCCATGAAGAGGAGAAACGCGAGGGCCATGACCGCCAGCGTGCGGCCGGCGAGGCGGTCGTTCAAAAGTTCCGCCAGCGACGGCACCGGTTCCTTTCCCACCTTGGGGCCGTATTTGTGCGTCCACCACAGGAACGGCACGATCTTCGACAGGTAGCCGAGAATGGTGAAGCCCACCCAGCCCCACAGGTAGGCGGCCCCGGCCAGATGGGCCGCGCGCGGGATGGAGACGGCCTGGGGGAAGAAGACCGCCACCAGAAGCGCGAGCACGGCGGCGCTCCATAGCAGGAGCACAACGCCTTCCAGCCGGCGCGGATAGCCGTGGGCGAGGTAGAACATCGGAAGCAATTTGTAGGTGTAACCGGTGATGAGGAGGCCAAACCAGCCGATGGCGCCGAACCACAGGTGCGCGGTGAACAGCCGCGCGTGAAGGGCGCTTCCCGCGCCGAGCCAGAAGCTTGCCCCCATGGCGACGCCGATGAGCGCGGCCAGAACGAGGCAGGCCAGGGCGCCGGCGGTGCTGAGGGTGACCGTGTTCCACTGGCGGGCGCGAAGCAACGTGCGGGCCAGGTTCCACGCAAAGAGGGCGATGCCACACGCCGCCAGTGCGCCGAACGCCGTGATGGCCGCCGGGGAAAAGGCGCGGAACGCGAGCACGAGCCCCACCGTGCCGAGGGCATACACGGCGTAGTGCACATACGCGAGCCCCTCGCTGTGCAGTTTCGTCTGCAGCACGACGTGCAGGAGCTGGTAGGCTGCGCCCATGGCCGTCATCGTTGCCCATCCGAGAACGAGAAGGTGCGCGGCCGCCCAACCGCCGGGCGATCGAGGATGGGCATCGAGCCAGCCGTATCCGGAGGCGAGGGCTAGGAGGTGGAAGGCGGCAAACAGCGCCAGACCGGTGTTCAGGAACAAAAACGGGATGCGAAACGACGTGCGGGAACCGTCATCCTTTCGGCGCCGTTTTGCGAATCGTCACGCGCGCAGACCCGTCTTCCAGCTCCTCGACGGTGTACGGGAAGCCCAGTTCGTCCAGCTCCTGCAGCAAAAAGACGGGAACGCGGTCGTTGTGGATGATTACCGTGTCACCGTGGCACGGTGGGTGAACCCTTTCCATTTCATCACGCCGATCAGGGGGGTGGGTTTAAACGGCGCGTGCAGGATTAAGGTGTCTTCTTTGGCGAGAGACTTGACTGTTTTCATGATCAGGTCGAACGGTTCTTCTCCGCGTGCCAGCTGCGGCCGGACATCCAGCTCCACGGTCTGCGGTGTTCGTTGAGGGGTCTTCACGCGATCATCCCCTTCCTTCCGTTATGTTCCGGTTTTTTCCTTAGTATAGACCTCTTTATGGTGTTCCAAGTATGACGCGGATCACAGGAAAAAGGCACCGCACACGAAGGGAAAACGAACCCGCGCCGTTCGACATGTTCTCACACCGTTGTCAAACAATCGTAACGAATGTCCGCCTTTCGTGTGACATCCGTCACAACCCATGCGTTTCCAACCTTCTACAATGGATGTAGCGTTAAGGGCTTCATGCATGGTGAAGGAGGGATGCCGGGTGAAGGCGCCACTGACCCGTTCGCAGCCCCAACACGGGGAACGGCCAGCGGCCAAAGAAGAGGGGCAAAACCTGAAGGGAACCTTTGTCTTCGCGTTGGGACTCGGGGCATTTATCCTCCTCAGCTGGCTGTCCGTGTACTTGCTGTATCTGTCGCGGTAAGCGCGGGAGAGGAAAGGAGGGACAAGCGGGATGCACCTGCACCGCTATGAAAAGTTATGGCTGATGCTCGGCGTAAGCATGCTGGTGGGATTTTTTGTGGTTCTTCTTTATGGCCAGTTTGTTCAAGGCTTCATGCCTGCCCATGGGTTTCAAACGATTGATCCGACCAAGGTAGACCAGACGCCGCCGTTTAACCAGCCGGGTGTATTCAAGAAGGGGGACAACGAATACGAGGCGGTTCTGGTGGCGATGGCGTTCGGATATCAACCGAACGTGATCGAGGTTCCCGCCGGGGCCACTGTTCATTTCAAGATCACGACAAAAGATGTGGTGCACGGCTTTCAGATTCCCAAAACGAACGTCAACGCCATGGTGATCCCGGGATACGTCTCGGAGACCTCCTATACGTTCAAGAAGCCTGGGGAATATCTCATCCTCTGCAACGAGTATTGCGGCGTGGGCCATCAAATGATGATGGCCAAGGTGAAGGTCACCGAGTGACGGTTGTGGAAGCCGTTGGACTTTTCAAGCAGAACGATCTCGATTGTGGAAAGGGGAGAAGAACATGGAACGCGCAGCACGACCCCATCCCCAGGATGCGCGGTTGAGCTTGGCCTATGTGTTTGTCGCGTTTCTGGCCCTGTTTCTGGGGGCGGTGGCCGGTCTGTTGCAAGTGCTGCAGCGCACCGGCGTGATTGAGCTGCCGGCGGGCATCGGTTACTACCAGCTGCTGACGGCCCACGGCGTGCTGCTGGCGCTGGGGCTCACCACCTACTTTATCATCGGGTTCTTTTTCGCCGGGGTCGCGAAAACCCTCGGCGGGCAGCTCACCGAACCGGTGCGGCGCTTGGGCTGGGCCGGCTTCTGGGTGATGACGGTCGGAACGGCCCTCGTCACGTATGCGATCGTGATGAACAGGGCGACGGTGTTGTACACCTTCTATGCGCCGCTCCAGGCCTCTCCGGAGTTTTACATTGGTTTGGCGTTGCTTGTTGTGGGGACCTGGCTGAGCGGTGCGGGCATTTTCCTGCAGTACCGCCACTGGAAGCAGGTGACGGGGCAAAAGTTGTCGCCGCTCTTTGCCTACATGGCCGTCGTGACGTACCTCATCTGGATCATCGCCACCCTGGCCGTGGCGGCGGAGGTGTTGTTCCGGCTCATCCCGTGGTCCTTCGGCTGGGTGGAGAAGATCAACGTGGAACTGAGCCGGACGTTGTTCTGGTTTTTCGGCCACCCGCTGGTGTATTTCTGGCTCTTGGCGGCCTATGCGGCATGGTACGTCGTCATTCCGAAGATCATCGGCGGAAAGGTGTTCAGCGACGCGCTGGCGCGCCTGGCCTTCGCGCTGTTCATTATCCACTCGATACCGGTCGGGTTCCATCACCAGCTGCTGGAGCCGGGGATCAGCCACAACTCCAAGCTGCTCCAGGTCTTCATGACGCTGATGGTCGTCATCCCCTCATTGATGACCGCCTTTTCGGTGGCCGGGTCCTTTGAGCTGGCCGGGAGGGCCAAAGGTGCCAAGGGGCTGTTCGGCTGGGTGAAGGTGTTGCCGTGGAAGGACGTCCGCTTTTTCGCCCCGTTTGTCGGCATGCTCTTCTTCATTCCCGGGGGCGCCGGTGGAATCATCAACACCAGCCATCAGCTGAACACCGTCGTCCACAACACGCTGTGGGTGACCGGCCACTTCCATTTGACCGTGGGCACCGCTGCTGTTCTGACGTATTTCGGCGTTGCCTATTGGCTGGTGCCGTACTTGGCCGGCCGCACGTTGACGCCGGGCGTGAACCGGCTGGGGATTGTGCAAACCGTGCTGTGGGCGATCGGCATGTTGTGCATGTCGGGGGCGATGCATTTCGTCGGGCTGCTCGGCGAGCCGCGGCGCACGGCCTTTACCACCTACGGCGATCACCCCGTCGTGCAGAGCTGGGAACCGTTCCGCGCGCTGATGGCCATCGGCGGTGCCTTCCTGTTCGTCGCCGCGATGCTGATGGTGGCCCTCGTCCTCTACATGATGTTCGCCGCCCCGAAGGGCCAGACGGAGTTTCCGCTGGCCGAGACTTCGGAAGACGCTCAGCCGACGCCGGCGGTTTTCGAACGCTGGCCGTTGTGGGTGGGCGTGCTGGCTGTGTTGATCGTCATTGCCTACGGCAAACCGATTTTGGACCTCATCCAGCATGCGCCGCCCGGATCGCCGGGATACAAGCTGTGGTAAGCGGACGCGAACGCCGCTTGTCCGGTTCCCTAGACAGCGCCCGATCGACGGTCGGGCGCTGTCGTCTTCACTTTATTCGCCCTCTTGTGCCGAAATTGCTATACTCTTTGTAGAAAAGAAAGAGAAAGGAAGGGGATGGGGGATGGCAAAGCCGGAGCACAAGGTGATTTCCCTTCACCCTCAATCGGATGCGCGTTCCGCATCGCAAGAGCCGCCGGCGAAGGCGCCATCGCCGCATCGGGCGGGGGCATCGTCGCCGTCCACCGTACCGAAAGACGTTCGGCAGCGGTACCGGTTCAGCCTCAAGCGCAAGCTGGTGCTGGGCGTCGTGCTGTTTTCCGCCGTGACCTACGGAACGAGCGCGTTTTTCCTCTTCGTCCTGGACGACTTCTTCACCCGCTTCCTGGGCGCCGAAGGGTTTACCGTGCTCACCCTGTTTCTGGGCGTGGTGTGGATGGGCATTTTCGGCTATGCGGCCGCCGGACGCATCGTCCGCCCACTCAACGCCCTGGATGCCTCGGCGCGAACGGCGGCGACCGGCGATCTGCGCGTGACGGTGGACGTACCCGCGTCCCGTGACGAGGTGCAGACGCTGGCGGCGTCCTTTGCCCAGATGGTGGACAACCTGCGCCAGATGGTGGGCAATGTGGCGCGGTTTGCCTCCGAAACGGAGCAGCGCGTGGATGCGGTGGGGCGGAAGGTGCAGGACGTGGCCGAACAGGCCGACGTCATCAGCCGCAACGTGGAGGAGATCGCCCGCGGGGCGGAGCAGGTGGCCCAAGCGATTCAGCGCGCAGCGGAGGCGGTGGATGCGGTGGCGCGCATGGCGCAGGAGTCGGAGGAGAAGGCCAACGACGCGAAAGAGCAGGCCGAGGCCATGCGGCGCACGCTTGACGAAACGGGAAACGCGGTGCGCCAACTGGTGCAGGGGTTGCAGACGCTCGCCCTGGCCGGCAAGCAAGTGGCCGCGGAGATTGAACGCTTGCAAGAGCGGTCGCGGGCCATCGCCGGGATTACCGACATCGTCGGCGAGTTGGCGCGGCAAACCAATCTGCTGGCGCTGAACGCGTCGATCGAAGCGGCCCGTGCCGGGGAGCAGGGGCGGGGGTTTGCCGTTGTGGCCCACGAGGTGCGCAAGCTGGCCGAGCGGAGCGCCCAGGCGGTACAGGAGATCCACGCCAACATCCGCCAGGTGCAGGAGGCCATCGACCGGTTTGCGGAACAGATCGCCCAGACGTCGGTCCAAGCCGCGGAAGAAGCCAGCCGCGGGGAGTCGGCCGTCGTGGCCCTGCAGCGGATGGAGGAGACCGTGCGCAGCGTGGCGGCATCGGTGGAAGCCATCGCCGGTTTTGCCACGCAGCAGGCCCAGCGCGTCCAGGATGTTTACCGCGACGTGCAGGAGGTGGCGGCGGTGGCCGAGGAGACCTCAGCCGGGACGCAGGAAGTGGCGGCGACCATCCAGCACCAGACCGGCCTGATCCAAGAAGTGGCCGACGAGGCGGACGCCATGCGCAAGGAAGCGTATCGGCTGAAGGAAGAGGTCAAGCGCTTCCGGCTGTCGTAATGGGTGCGGCGCGATGCGGAACGCCGATTGGGGGAAGGGACGATGCGGCGAAACGTGATGGTGGATCTCGTCGTTGTCGGCGCCGTTACGGGGACGGCGCTCTTGTTCAATTGGAGGTTTTCCTGGGCCCGCCAGATGAAGGCGTTTGTCCAAACCCACCCGGGGTGGGCGACCGTCTTTTTTGTCGTGACCGGTTCGCTGCTCCTCTTCTTTTTTCTCCGCTGGATGACGTTTCAGCGCCTGGTGGCGACCAATCGAGCGGCTGAGGAGGCCCAGCGCTTGGCTTCCAGTGTGTTCCGCTACACGCAGGAAGGGATCATGATCACCGATGCAAGCGGGACGATCCTGTCCGTCAACCCCGCCTTCACGGCCATCACCGGCTATACGGAGGAAGACGTGCGGGGCCAGACGCCGCGCATTCTGAAGTCCGGCCGACACGACGCCGCGTTTTATCGTCAAATGTGGGAGACGATTCAAAAAACGGGACAATGGCGCGGGGAGATCTGGAACAAGCGCAAGAACGGCGAAATCTACCCGGAATGGTTGACGATCAGCGCCGTGAAGGACGATGAGGGGCGCATCACGCACTACATCGCCGTGTTTACGGACATCACCGAGCAGAAGCGCTACGAAGAGCAAATCAAGCACCAGGCCCTGCACGATCCGCTGACCGACCTGCCCAACCGCCGCCTGTTCAACGAACGCATGGCGGACGCTGTGCGGCAGGCCCGGGAAGCCGGATGGAAAGTGGCCGTGCTCTTCCTGGACCTCGACCGGTTCAAAAACATTAACGATACGCTGGGGCATGTCGTGGGGGACGAGCTGTTGCGCAGCGTGGCGAAGCGCTTGTTGGCGTGCGTGCCCCGGGAAGGGGTGCTAGCGCGCATTGGCGGCGACGAGTTTGCGGTGTTGCTTCCTTCGCTGATGACGCGGGCGGAAGCCGAGCACGTGGCCCAGCGCATCGTGAACCGGTTCACGCAGCCCATTGAATTGGAGGAACGATGCTTGTACATGTCGATCAGCGTGGGGATTGCCTTGTATCCGGACGATGGGGACGACTGCACGACAGTGGTCAAGCATGCGGACATGGCCATGTATTGTGCCAAGGACGAGGGTGGGAACCGGTACCGGTTTTTCACGCCGGGTATGGAGCAAAGAACGGCACAGCGCTGGAAGTTGGAAAACGGCCTGCGTCAAGCGCTCGAGCTGGGAGAGTTGCGCCTGGTGTACCAGCCGCAGGTGGACGTGCGCACCGGGTTGATGACTGGCGTGGAGGCGCTCCTCCGCTGGCATCATCCCGAGCTGGGGTGGATTTCGCCGGCATCCTTCATCCCGTTGGCCGAGGAAACGGGCTTGATCGTACCCATCGGCGAATGGGTCCTCCGTACCGCGTGTGCACAGGCCAAAGCGTGGCAAGAGGCGGGATTGCCGCCCGTTCGGATGGCGGTCAACCTGTCGGCGCGCCAGTTCCAAGAAGGGCGGCTGGTGGAGACGGTTCGGCGCGTGTTGGCTGAAACGGGACTGGAGCCGCGGTTTTTGGAGCTGGAAATCACCGAGGGCATCATGATGACCAATCGTGACCAAGCCGTCGAGATGCTGCATCGGCTGAAAGCGATCGGGGTGAAGATTGCCATTGACGATTTCGGAACGGGCTATTCGTCGCTCGGGTACCTGAAGCGGTTTCCCATCGACACGCTGAAAATCGACAAATCCTTCATTCGGGACTGCATGGACGTTCCGGAAGACGCGGCCATTGTAAGGGCCATCATCGCGTTGGCCCGAAACCTGAACATTCGGGTCGTGGCCGAGGGCGTCGAGCATCGGCGGCAGCTGGCGTTCTTGTTTGCGGAAGGCTGCGACGTCATCCAGGGTTATTTGTACAACCCGCCCGTGTCCCCGGTTGAACTGGAAGGGATGCTCCGCCAGCAGGGGGCGCTGGCCGCAGAATGGGAGAAGATGCTGCCGACGGCGGCGGTTTCGGCCTCCGTGTCAACTCACATAAAAACCTAACCGAAGTGAAGCCGGTCACTCACGAGAAAATC